>CAZTUO010000101.1:515-3539 GCA_964616355.1 uncultured Nitrospira sp. | reverse complement strand
TGGAGCAGGAGCTGAAGAAGGTCGCGCGCGAGAAGGAGCTGGCGATCTCGCTCCAGAACTTCGAGGAGGCCGTCAGGTTCCGCGAGGAGGAGGAGCGGCTCCGCAAGCTGCTGGAGGAGTCCAAGCGCGAGTGGAAGAAGAATCAGGAGAAGCAGAAACCGGTGATCACGAAGGAGGACGTCGCCTACGTGGTCTCCAAGATGACCGGCATCCCGCTCTTCAAGCTCGAGGAAGAGGAGTCCAACAAGCTGCTCAAGATGGAGGAGTTCCTCCATCGCCGGATCGTCGGGCAGCAGGAGGCGATCTCGGCCGTCTGCCGCGCCATCCGGCGCTCGCGCGCCGGCTTGAAGGAGGCCAAGAAGCCGATCGGCTCCTTCATCTTTCTCGGCCCCACCGGCGTGGGCAAGACCGAGCTGGCCCGGGCGCTGGCGGAGTTCCTCTTCAACACCGAAGATGCCCTGATCCGGATCGATATGTCCGAGTACCAGGAGAAGTTCACGAGTTCCCGCCTGTTCGGGGCCCCGCCCGGCTACGTCGGGTACGAGGAAGGTGGGCAGCTCACCGAGAAGGTCCGTCGCCGGCCGTACTCGGTCGTGCTCTTCGACGAGATCGAGAAGGCGCACCCAGACATCTTCAACGTGTTGCTGCAGGTCCTGGACGACGGCGTCCTGACCGACAGCCTGGGCCGCAAGGTGGACTTCAAGAACACTGTCGTGATCATGACCTCGAACCTCGGCACCAAGCTGATCCAGAAGGGCGTCTCGCTGGGGTTCCACCGCGCGGACCCGAGCGACCGCGACCGGCGAATGAAGGACGAGGTGCTGGCGGAGCTGCGACGCTCCTTCAGCCCAGAGTTCCTCAACCGGATTGACGAGGTCGTCGTCTTCCATCCGCTGGAGAAGGAGCACCTGCTCGGCATCCTCGACATCCTGCTCAGAGAACTCAACGCACGGCTGCTGGAGAAGGGCGTGCAACTCGAGGTCGGCGACGACGTCAAGGAGTGGCTGCTGAAAGAAGGCTACGAGCCGCTCTACGGCGCCCGTCCGATGCGGCGCACCATCCAGAAGGCGATTGGCGACCCGCTCTCCGAGGAGCTGATCCGCGGCCGCTTCAAGGACGCCCGCAAGATCCGGGTGGTCTTGAAAGACGAGACGCCGGCGTTCATCGAAGAAGAAGCCTTGGCGGGAGTGTGACGCGCGGCTTGGCCTGTGACCTCGACACAGATTCCGGTCCGGAACGATGGCGACCCTCGCGCAGCGACCTGCGCGAGGGTCGCCGCGCATTTGGCCCTGTCTTCCGATTCCTTCCCCAAAGGCTCGCTCCTAGGCCAAGCCGGTCTGCCGGCCGAGGGGCTGTGAGCCCGTAAGGAGACCGTCATGGCATCCCCGACGATCCTCGGGATCGAGACTTCCTGCGACGAAACTGCGGCGGCCGTCGTGCGCGATGGCGTGGTGGCCTCCTCGGTGCTGGCCTCGCAGCACGACGTGCATGGGCGCTACGGCGGTGTGGTGCCGGAGCTGGCGGCCCGACGGCACCTCGAGACGATCGAGGCGGTCACGGCCTCGGCACTGCGGACCGCGGGCGTGGGCTGGAGCGAGCTGACCGCGGTGGCGGTCACCCGCGGTCCCGGGCTAGCGGGCGCCCTGCTCGTGGGAGTAAGCTACGGCAAGGCACTGGCCTACGCGCTGCGCATCCCGCTCCTCGGAGTCAATCACCTCGAAGGCCATCTGGCCTCGGCCTGGATCGAGCATCCGGACTTCCCGACGCCCTGCGTGGTGCTGGTGGTGTCGGGCGGTCATACCCATCTTTATCGGGTGGAGTCGACGGGCGACTGCACGTGTCTGGGCCGGACCCTGGATGATGCGGCCGGGGAGGCCTTTGACAAGGCGGCGAAGATGTTGGGGCTTGGCTTCCCGGGCGGCCCCGCGCTGGACCGGGCGGCCCGCCGGGGGAATCCGGAGGCAGTGCGGTTTCCGCGGCCCTACGCCAGGCGGGCGAGCCTCGACTGCAGCTTCAGCGGGCTGAAGACCGCGCTACGGTACTACCTCCGAGATCTTGAGCGACGCGGGGGCTCGGTCCCGGTGGAGGACGTAGCCGCCGGCTTCCAGGAGGCGATCGTGGATGTCCTGGTGGAGAAGGCCTTCCGGGCAGTTGCGCGCGAGCGGGTCGGGGCCCTGGCCGTCGTCGGCGGCGTGTCGGCGAACAGCCGCTTACGCGAGCGGCTCGCCGCCCGGGCGGCGGAGGCCGGCATCCGCCTGGCCATCCCGCGTCCTGCCTATTGCACCGACAACGCGGCCATGATCGCGTTCGCGGGCCTACGGGCGTACGTGCAGGGACGGTTCGAGCTCTGGACGATGGAGGCGGATCCGGCCTGGTCGCTGGCCACGCCGATCGGCGGGGCTCAGGAGCGACGGCGCCCACGGCCTGCCGCTGGGGCGCGTTGCTAAGAGGGGAGGGGCCATCCCAACCGTTTACGGCAATACCAACGGGTTGAAGGCGAGCCAGCTTCTCCGGCTGGAGCACCTGTACCGGCGGCGCGTCCCGGTGGACAAGCTGATCACGCCGGAGCTGGCCCGCGCCTGCACGGAACTCTCCCACGAGATTCGCTGCCAGATCGGCCTCGTCATCACGCGGCGCGGGATCGTCGAGCAGGTCATCGTCGGGACCGGCCGGGAGCTGGACCTCAGCCGGCTCTCTGGGCTCCGGGTGGGCCAGCGGTCGCTGCGCGGAGTCCGGCTGGTGCACACGCACCTCTACAACGAGCCGCTCACCCAGGATGACCTCACGGATCTCGGGTTGCTGCGGCTCGATCTCATCGCCGCCCTCGGCGTCGGGCCCGACGGCCTCCCGGCGGATCTCCATCTGGCGCACATCCTGCCGCCCAACGCGCGCGGATTGGCGTACGAGGTGTGGCCGTCCCGGTCCTTCCACTCGTTTCACCTCGAGTGCGACAAGTTTGTGGGCATGCTGGAGGCCGAGCTGACCCGCGCGGCCGCGCCCCATCTCGTGCGCGCCGGGGAGGAG
>CAZTUO010000101.1:0-505 GCA_964616355.1 uncultured Nitrospira sp. | reverse complement strand
CGCAATCCTGGTCAGCGTCTCCACACGAAGCCGCTGGGAGCAGGAGGAACGGCTGGCGGAGCTGGCCGAGCTGGCGCGATCGGCCGGCATCGCCGTGCTGGGCTCCGTGTGCCAGCGGGCGCAGGAGGTGCATCCCAAGTACCTGCTCGGCCGCGGGAAGCTGAAAGAGGTGGTGATCAGGGCGCTGCAGTCCGGCGCGGATCTGCTCATCTTTGACCAGGACCTGACGCCGGCGCAGGTGCGCGCGATCGCCGAGATGACCGACATGAAGGTCGTGGACCGCACCCAGGTCATCCTGGACATCTTCGCCCGCCGGGCGCACAGCCGGGAAGGCAAGATCCAGGTGGAGCTGGCGCAGCTCCGGTACCTCCTGCCGCGGCTCTCGGGGAACCACTCGGCCCTCTCGCGCCTGGGCGGCGGTATCGGCGGCCGGGGGCCCGGCGAGAGCAAGCTGGAGACCGACCGGCGCCGGGTGCGCGACCGGCTGGCGCACCTGGAGCGCGAG
>CAZTUO010000100.1:9993-10238 GCA_964616355.1 uncultured Nitrospira sp. | reverse complement strand
TAGCCGGTCAGGACCGGCACGTGGCGCCGCAGGTGCTCTTCCAGGGTGTAGCCGGGTGTTCCCGACTCGAGCAGGCGCGCCGAGGGGAGCCCGATCCGCTTGAGATTCACGCCGCCCTTGTGCGCGAGGTCCGAATCCACGAAGGCCAGCCCGTTCCTGGTGAGGAACTGATATTCAATCGCTCCCAGAACACTCTCCCGCTCCCGGAAGGACCGGATCGTGCGCGTCACCATGCCCTCGATCGC
>CAZTUO010000100.1:0-9979 GCA_964616355.1 uncultured Nitrospira sp. | reverse complement strand
AGCCCCACCCGAGTCATGACGACACCGGCAAATTCCCCTTGCGGCCCCCGCAGGGCCGCCGTGAACCCCACGGAATCCACGCCCCCCGCCGCCTCGTAGGGCTCGACGTCCCCAACCAGCACGGCAGGCCCAGCGCGGGCAGCCTGAAACCAGGTCCGGCGGCTGATGTCCATGCCCACGGTCCCGGGATCCGTCGCGGCGACCACGCGGCCCCGCTCGTTCGCGACGCCGAGCCAGAGATAGACCCCGTAAGACTGCTTCATTTGCTGGAGATACCAGGTGAGCTCCGCGGAATCGAGCCGCCGCCCGCTGAAGGCCTGTGCCATCATCCGCGCATCGCCGTATCGCTCGAAGAGAAACCGGTCGAGCTTGTCCGCCACCTCGGCGGCGGCCAGGGAGAGGCTCTCGCCGGCCATCGCGACGAGGCGGGCCTCGACATAATGCAGGGCCAGCCCGCCGGCTCCCCCTGAAACGACCGTCATGACGATGATCAGCACCGTGAGCCAGGCGTAGGGCCTCCGGTGCGGGCGGGGCCCCGGCGAGGCCTTCATGGAGGAGCCTCCGTGACAACGTAGCTCGAGACCAGGCGGACGGGACGGTAAGCGCGCTTGGAGGCGGCGAGGCCGGGCAGCCCCGCATCGTCCAGGCTGTTGATGAACTCATAGCCTGCCTCCGCCGCCTCGCGGCAGAACTCCTGGAAGATGACCTGGGCGAGGCCCGGCAGGCTCCGGTCCGCCACCTCCAGCAGCACGCAGAAGACCGACCGCGACCGGCGATAGCCGAGCGTATAGGCCGCGACCGTCCCGTCCACGCGGACGACGCGCCCCACCAGTCCCAAGGCCTCGGCATGGGAGAGGGCCTCCTCATGGGCGAGCGCCGAATCCTCCAGCATCTGCCGGGCCACCGGGGTCAACCCGCGCGCCGCCTGCTGATCGGCCCACCGACGATACAGCGCCAGGCAAGCCTCCCGGTCGTCGGGCCGGTAGGGGGCGTACTGGTACTGGTAAAGTCGCGTAAAGCGGTTGCAGGCCGCACGCTGGGACTTGTACCGGTCGCCCGCGAGGCGCGTCAGGTCCCGGGCTCGGTAGAGATATTCCGCGTCCTTGGGCACGACCCGATAGCCGGCGGCCTCGACGAGCGGGCTCAGCTCCTCGGGGACGTTCTCGATGCGGGTCCCCGCGCGGGCCCCGTTCCGCTCCCGCATGAAGGCAAACACGTGGGCGAGCGCCTCGCTGAACGACGAGCGGTCTCCCTCGCCCCCTGCCGGCAGCGGCGGCAAGGGCATGAACCACCCGTCCGGGGACTCCGCGAACAGGCAGAGATGGCCGGCACAGTCGGCCGCCGCGTAGGCCAGCAGGCGACGCCAGACGAAGTGATAGGCAAAGGCAAAGGCCCCGAGCGGCGTCTCCCAAGCCGCCAGCACTCGCTCGAAGCGCGGACGATCGGCGAGCGTGAGCGGCGAGAGGTGCCGCGCAGCGGGCGACACCTGCCTGCGGGTTAACCGTTGCGTGAGTCGCGGAAGGGGGCGGAGGAGCACGACGTCGTCCTGGAACGGGCCGACCAGGCGGGGCTGTCTCGCGATGGCGTCGAGCGTCTCCGCCTGCTCCAGCCACTCCGCGAGGCGGGCGGCCTGCGCTTGCACCTGCTCGCCGGCCGCCGACGGCTGAGCCCTGCCCGACATGAACGGGCATTTCGTGTCCCACCCCAGAACAACCTGGTCGCCCGTGGCATCCCACATCAGGGCGAAGGGATAGAGCTGGCAATCCAGCGGCCGGACCTCGTAGATGCGACAGTGCGAGGTGGCCGGGTCGAAGGCCGGACACAGGTACCCCTCGCCTGCAGGATGGGGGACGACCCGCACCTGGCCGCCCTGGGGATCGGGAAACGCGGCGGGATCCACGCCGGCTGCGACCGCCCGGCGGATCTCCTCCGCGGTGAAATAGGGACGCAGGAAGCTGTCCGGCTCCGGGAACCGGCAACAGACCTCGCACCGGAGGCAAACCTGGCTGGGAACGATCTGGGGGAGCACCCGGAGTCGGGCAGGCTTCGGGGTATAGGCCTGCGCCTGAGAATCCATAGGCAGAATCATACGCCCCGAGCCCCGACGAGGCAAGGCGAAGGCCCCACGCCTCCCCCTAGTTCAAATTACCGAGTCCCCCGCATTCCGGAACGCGCGCCGAACGCGCTCGCGGCGCTCCGCGTTGTGCGCCCCCGCGCCGCTCTTGTCTGGATGCGAGGCGCCATGTTACGATCACCGCCGTTCTCAAGGGGAGCCGCATGCAGCCGACCGATCCGTTCCATCCCGCCGGACACTCTCACCGCGAGCACCGTGCTGCCCGTGCTCACCGTGCCTCCCCCGACAGCCAGAGGCGGCCGGACAGTCCCGGGCCGGCCGATGCGGTCCCGGCCGGCGGTTCCCGGTGATGGGAGGGCCTTTGGCACTCGCACCCGACCTTTCGAGTCCGGCCGCAGCCGAGGCGCGTCAGCGCCGCTGCGCCGAGATTCGGGCTCAACTGATCCGGGACGGCTTGTATGAGGAGTCGCCGGAGGAGGGAGCCCCCCGCGCGCGACAGGCCGAAGACCAGCCCGGCGTCACCACCCGCTGGCGCATTGCGCCAGAGCCCTTCTTCCTGTCCCGAGGCGAAGTCGCGCTGTTCAATGACTTGGGCGACCGCCTGCTGGCCTTCTACCGGGCCTTGAATCGCCTGTATTTCGAGAGCGTCCGAGGTGCGCAACCGGCCTGGGTCGCCGACTATCTCGACCAGGGCAAGCCGGACTCGCTCGTCTCGTTCGCGCGCATGAAACGGTTCCGCGACCAGCTCCCCGCCGTGATCCGGCCGGACATCATTCCCACCGAGCAGGGTATGGTCATCACCGAGCTGGACTCGGTCCCCGGGGGCATCGGCCTGACGGGGGCGATGGCCGAGGCCTATGGGCTGGGTGCCCCCCAGCACCCATTCGAGCTGGTCGGCGGGGCCGACGGTATGGTCCGGGGCTTCGCGGCGATGCTGCGTCACCAGGTCGGCGACCGGCCCGGCTGCGTCGCCATCGTCGTGTCGGACGAGGCTAGGGGCTACCGCCCCGAGATGGCCTGGCTGGCGGGCCGCCTGCGCGAGCGGGGGCTCGACGTCTGGTGCGTCGAGCCGCGCGACATCCGATTCACCGAGGAGACCCTGCTGGCCGCCGCCGACGGTTGCGAGCGCCCCGTCGCCGTGGTGTACCGGTTCTTCGAGTTGTTCGATCTCAAGAACGTCCCCAAGGCGGAGCTGATCATGTACAGCGCCAAGAAAGAGCGGACGGTCGTCACCCCGCCCTTCAAGCCGGCGCTGGAGGAGAAGCTGGCCTTCGCCTTACTGCACCATCCAGTCCTCTTCCCATTCTGGGCCGACGAACTGGGGACGGAGACGTTCGAGACCCTGGCCGCCCTCGTGCCCCGGACCTGGGTGCTCGATCCGCGCCCGATTCCGCCGTCGGCGGTCGTGCCAGACCTGCAGGTCCGGGGACGCGCCGTGAACGACTGGCGCGTGCTCGCGGAGCTGACGCAGAAGGAACGCCGCTACGTCATCAAGCCGTCCGGCTTCTCCGAGTTGGCCTGGGGGAGCCGCGGGGTGTCGGTCGGCCATGATCTGTCGCAGGCCGAGTGGGCCCGGGTGCTGGAAGCTGCGCTGGCTTCGTTCCCGAAGACGCCCCACATCCTTCAGGAATTCCACAAGGGCCGGCAGTTCATGCTGGCATACGGCGAACCCGGCTCGGGGGAGCTCGTCCCGATGGCGGGACGGGCGCGGCTCTCGCCCTACTACTTCCTCGCGGACAACCGCGTGGAGCTGGGCGGCATCCTGGCCACGGTGTGCTCGCCGGAGAAGAAGCTGATCCACGGCATGCGCGACGCGATCATGGTGCCTTGTGCACTCAAGACACCCGTGACGGGTGACGAGTGACTGGTGACAAGCGCGGGACAGCACATACACACAACCCGCTTGGGCGCGTCTCCGGGACCCATTGCTCTGAAGCGTGCCATGGGCGCCCCGCCGCAGGGATCACCATGCCCGTGACGCTCTATCACGTGACCTGGTGCCCCGAGTGCGCCGTCGTCCGGGAGAAGCTCAAGGAGCTGGGCGTCCCGTACGAAGCCGTGCTGGTCCCGGACTTCCGTCCCTTCCGCAAGCAGGTCTACGAGGTCTCGGGGCAGTACTTCGTGCCGGTGCTCAAGGACGGCGACCGGGTCCTGACCGAGACGCGGGACATCCTCGAGTATCTCGACGCGCACTACACGAACAGCGCACAGCGAACAGCCGAGAGCGACTAGCGCCGAGCGGCGAGCTGTTTGCCACTGACGACTGGCTGGAGTGGTCATGGAGGAATGGAGACGGATCCTGGCCGAGAGCGTGGTGAAGCCGAAGGACCTGGCCGCGCGGCTCGGCGTGGACGAGAAGGAGATCGAGGAGGTTGTCGGCGAGTACCCCATGCGCATCACGCCCACGGTGCTGGGCATGATCAAGGAGCGGGGCGACGCCATCTGGAAGCAGGTCGTGCCCGATCCGGCCGAGATGGAGGATTTCGACGCCCCCGACGACCCGCTGGAAGAGGACACCATGAGCCCGGTGCCCCACCTGGTGCACCGATATCCCGATCGGGTCCTGCTCATGGTCACCAACCAGTGCCCGATCTACTGTCGCTTCTGCACGCGCAAGCGCCTGGTCGGAAAGCCCGGGTTCCTCAAGAAGGGCGAGCTGGACCGGGCCATCGCCTACTTGCGCGAGCACCGGGAGGTGCGCGACGTCATCCTCTCCGGCGGCGACCCGCTGCTGCTCCCGGACCACTTGCTGGAGCGCGTGCTCAAGGCCCTCCGGACGATTCCCCATCTGGAGATCATTCGGATCGGCTCGCGGGTGCCGGGGACGTTGCCCCAGCGGATCACGCCGCGGCTCTGCGCGATGCTCAAGAAGTACCACCCGATCTACATGAACCTGCATTTCAACCATCCCGACGAGCTGACCCCGGAGGTCAAGGAGGCCTGCGGCCGGCTCGCGGACGCGGGCGTGCCGCTCGGCGCCCAAACCGTGCTGCTGAAGGGCGTCAACGACGACCCGGAGGTGATGAAGCGGTTGGTGCACCAGCTCCTGCTCGCGCGGGTCAAGCCCTACTACCTGTACCAGGCGGACCTGACCAAGGGCACCAACCATTTCCGCACGACCGTGGAGACCGGGCTCGCCATCATCCGCGCCCTCCAGGGACACACGAGCGGCCTGGGGGTCCCGCACTTCGTCATCGACGCGCCCGGCGGCGGGGGGAAGATCCCGCTCCTGCCCCAGGAGTACCTGGTCAGCCTGGACCAGGACGGCGCGGTCCTCCGCAACTACGAGAACCAGACCTTTCACTATCCGCAGCCGCCCTCGCCCGGAGGGACGATGGGGCTGCGCGAGCTGCCGATGGTCGCCGCCCGATCCCAGTTTGGCGACTGCTGCGAGGGAGCGCTGGACGACCTGTGAGCCGCGGCCGGGACCGGCAGGGGATCCTGCCCTACCAGCGCCTGAAGCAGCTCATCGCCACGGGCGTGATCCGCGCGGAAGTGCCGATCGATCCGCGCCAGGTCCAGCCCGCGAGCCTCGATCTCCGGCTGGGCACCAAGGCCTACCGGCTGCTCAGCAGCTTCCTGCCCGAGCAGTCCGAGATCCGCAGCCGGCTCGGCCCTTCGACTGGCTCACAGGATGTGCTGGACTTCTACCAGTCCGACCTTGTCATGTATGAGATGGACCTGAGGGGCGGCGCGATCCTGGAGCGCGGGCACGTGTACCTGGTGCCGCTGCTCGAGAGCCTGCGCTTGCCGAGGACGTTGCGCGCCCGGGCGAACCCGAAGAGCACGACCGGGCGGCTCGATGTCTTCACGCGGGTCATCACGGACCTGAACGCGGGCTTCGACGAGGTCCGCGCTGGCTACGCCGGCCCGCTGTACCTGGAGGTCGTCCCCCGTTCCTTCACGATCAAGGTCCAGACGGGCATGTCGCTGAACCAGATCCGCCTGATCCGGGGCTCTCCCACGGTGGCGGACGCGGATCTGCGGGCCGTGCACCGCCGGACGCCGTTGCTCTACCACAACCAGCCAGGGAGCAAGCCCGTGGCGGCGGCCGTGCTCCGCACGGACCGCGGCCTCTTCCTGCGCATTGACCTTCAGGGCGCGGACCGGGCCGCCGATCCGATCGTCGGCTACCGGGCCAAGAAGAACAGCCACGTCATTGACCTGGCGAAGATCGGCTACTACGCCGCCCTGGACTTCTGGGAGCCGATCCGCCGCCATCGCAACGGCAGCCTGCTGCTCGAGCCGGAAGAGTTCTACATCCTGGCTTCCAAGGAGCGTATCCGGGTCCCGCCCGGGTTCGCCGCCGAGATGGTGGCCTACGAGGCGGCCTGCGGGGAGTTGCGCACCCACTACGCGGGCTTCTTTGACCCCGGCTTCGGCTACGGACAGGGTGAGCTGAAGGGCACGCAGGTGGTGCTCGAGGTGCGGCCGCACGACGTGCCCTTCCTGATCTACGACGGACAGACCTTCTTCAAGGTGGTCTATGATAGGATGGTGGAGCCGCCCACCCAGGTCTACGGAGCCTCCCTGGGGTCTTCCTACCAGCGGCAGGGGCTGACGCTGAGCAAGCACTTCAAAGCCTGACCCGAGCAGGACTCATGGTCGAGCCGAGGCAGCAGGACCGGACCGAGGCGCCGGAGGGGACCGAGGCGCCGCTGCGGGCGTCGCCTCAGGCCCCGCGCGAGGCCGAGCCCGACACGAGCGAGGAGCGGCAGCTCGCCACCGCCGAGAAGCTCATCGGCACGGCGATGATGTTCATCGGCTTCCTCAACGTGCTGCTCTCGATCAGCGGAGGCTTCGAGATCAACGTGTTCCCGCTGATCCTGTACTTCGCGGGTCTGGCCATCTGGGCCCATTCGGCAATCCGAAACCCCTCGGTCCGCTACGGGGTCATCACGGTCGCGATCGTCCTGGCCCTCGGGTTCTTCCACTACGGGGAAGTCCACTTCTGGCACAAGCAGGCCATCTTCTGGGCGACGGTCCTGATGGTCAGCTTCTTCATGTTCAAGAGCGCCGCGAGCAAATAGCATCGCCCATGCGCATCTCCGTGGTCGTTCCGGCGCTGAACGAGGAGCGGGTCCTGGCCGACACGCTCCGGCGCGCGCTCGCGCTCGGCTTCGACGAGGTGATCGTGGTGGATGGCGGGAGCCACGACGGGACGCGCGACGTGGCCGAATCGGCGCTCGCCGGCTCGCCCGCCGGGCGCGCGAGGCTGCTGACCGCCCCCACCGGCCGGGCCCGCCAGATGAACGCGGGGGCCGCCGCGAGCGGCGGCGACGTGCTCCTCTTCCTCCACGCCGACACGCGGCTGCCCCACGACGCGCGGGCGGCAATCGAGCGGGCCTTGCACGACCCGGCCTGCGTCGGGGGGCGCTTCGACGTGCGCTTCGATCGGGGTGGCGGGACGGCCTGGCTCGTGAGCCGCCTGATGAATCTGCGCTCCCGCTGGACCGGGATCGCCACGGGTGACCAGGCCATCTTCGTCCGCCGAGAGGTCTTCGAGCGCCTCGGCGGCTTCTCGGACGTCCCGCTCATGGAGGACGTGGATTTCTCGCGGCGTCTGAAGCGGGCCGGCCGCCTGGCGCCGCTCCGCGCCACGGTCGTCACGTCCTTCCGGCGCTGGGAGGCCTGCGGCCCCGTCCGGACAATCCTCCTGATGTGGCTGCTGCGCTTCCTCTACTGGCTGGGCGTGAGCCCGCATCGCCTGCGGCACCTCTATGGCCACGTGCGATGAACGCCGCCCTGGTCATCTTCGCCAAGGCCCCGGTGCCCGGCCAGGTCAAGACGCGCCTCTGCCCACCGCTGACCCCCGACGAGGCCGCGAGCCTCCACGGCAGCCTCGTGCTGGACGCGGTGGAGCGGAGCCGCGCCGCCACCAAGATGGACCGGTTCGTCGCCTGTGCCCCGGCGGCCGACCACGTCTTCTTCAAAATCTTGGAGGAGCGGTACGACGTCCGCCTGCTGGACCAGGTCGGCGAGGACCTCGGCGCCCGGATGCGCCGGGTCTTCGACATCCTCTTCGCCCGGGGCTACCGGCGGATCGTGCTGGCGGGCACCGACGTGCCGCGGCTCCCGGCCGCCACTTACGGACAGGCACGCGATCTCCTGGGTTCGCATGAAGTGGTGCTCGGCCCCGCCGTGGACGGCGGGTACTACCTCATCGGCCTGAGCCGGCCCGCGCCGGACCTGTTCGCCGGCATCCCCTGGTCCACCGACCAAGTGCTGGCGCTCACGCAGGAGAAGGCTCAGGCGCTCGCGCTCGCAACGGCCCTCTTGCCGACCTATCGCGATCTGGATACCATCGAGGACCTGAGGGCCTTGCTTCGGGAGTGCGGACTTGACCGGAAGGGCACGAGCGGTAAGCGGGCCGCCGGGGTTCCGGACCTCTCCAAGCGGACGGCCGGGGTGTTACGGTTGCTGGCCGAGCGGCTGCCCGCCCGGACGGGCCAACCGGACGGCTGATCCCTGATGACCGGGAGTCTCCCTATGGATAACCGAGTCGCCTTGATCACCGGAGGCGCCCGCGGCATCGGGCGCGCGATCGCGCTGGACCTCGCCTCGCCCCAATGGGCCGTCGCGATCTGCTATCGGACCAGTCAGAAGGAGGCGGAGGAGACCCGCAAGGCCATTGAGGAGCGCGGCGCCCGTGCGCTCGCGGTGCGCTGCGACGTGTCCGACCCCGCCGCCGCCCGGGCCCTGGTCCAGCAGGTCGAGCAGACCTGGGGCCGGCTGGACGTCCTCGTCAACTGTGCCGGCCCCTATCACCGGGTCAACCTGCTGGAGGAAACCCCCGAGGGCTGGGCGGAGATGTTCACGAACAACCTCCACCCGGTCTTCTACCTCGGACAGGCGGCCGCGCCGGGCATGAAGGCCCGCCGGTACGGCCGGATCATCACGTTCAGCATGGCCAACGCCGACCAGATGGTGGCGCAACCGGACGTCACCGCCCACTACATCGCGAAGGCCGGGATCCTGATCCTGACCCGGACGCTCGCCAGACTGCTGGCGCCGCACGGGATCACGGTCAACGCCATCTCCCCGGGCTTCATTGACTCGGGCAGCGCGCCGCCGGGGGAGCTGGCCGGCGTGGTCAAACGCATCCCCGCCGGCTACGTCGGCGAGGTCAAGGACACGGTGGCCGCGGTGCGGTTCTTGCTCTCGGAGGAGGCCCGCTACGTGACCGGGACCAACATCCACGTCAGCGGAGGGTGGGGAACGCTGAATGCGGGAAAGCTTCGCCTCGTTCTCCCCGCGTGGAAGAAAGCCTCCCGACCCCTGCTACTCCGCCACATCTTCCAGGCGGGTAGCCCGACCGGTCCTCAAGCTTTTGCGTGCTTGCTCGATGCGCTGCAGGAAACGAGGATCGTTTTCCAGCTTGTAATCAAACCAATCGTCCTCCGACTCGAATCCGATCAGGACACCGGCCGGCTTTCCGTGCCGAGTAATGACAATCTCCCGCTTCTCCGCCTCGCGCAGAAATCTGGACAGATCATCCTTGATCTCGGACAACGGGACCTCTTTTATTCGGGACTTCCGAACTGCGCTAGCCATATCGCAGCCTCCGATTTCTGGACAAGGGCCAAGACCTCGACGGACTCGGCTGACTCATCATAAAAGACGCGAATCTCGCCGACACGAAGGCGGTATTGCGGTCGGGACAGACCCCGCAACCGTTCGATTTGGTGCTGTCTCAAAGTCGGCGACGTCTAACACCCAAGCTCAGCCGTCGCTCTGGCGAACGGTCTGAAGCGCTGAGTTAGGCAGAAATGGTCTGCACAACCAGAGGGAGTCTGCTGAGTGTCAACTGTTTCAGAGCGACCTTTCGGCTAGCATTGTTGATATCAATACTATACTGCTCCCCTGAGAGAGTGGACACGTTCGAGAGTGAGTGGGGAGGATGAT
>CAZTUO010000099.1:0-10298 GCA_964616355.1 uncultured Nitrospira sp. | reverse complement strand
CCGGCTTCCGCAGCGGCCACAGAGCCGGCGGCCTGCGCAGCGGCGAGCGCGGCGCCACCCGGCGCCGCCTCGGACGTCTGGCCGGCCGACGGGCGAGCGTGGGTGCCGTCGCCCGATTGCAGTTTGGCCGGGGGCGTCCCGGCCCCGGCGGTCCCCGCCTGCCGGAGCTGCTGGAGGGTGTCGTGGATCTCCTCGACGCGCCGGCTGTGCTCGCGCACCTGCGCGTCGAGCGCCTGCAGGCTCTTGAGGAGGCCTTCGACCTGCCGGTCCTGCACCTGCATCTGCTCGTTGACCGCCTGCACGAACTGGGCGATCTGCCCGTTCAGGGACTGCAGGCTCCGGCTCGTCTCATCGAGCCGCTGGTCCTGCCGGTCCAGCCTGGTCTGGACCCTCTGCGTCAGGTTCTTCAGATTCTCGACGAGGCCGGCGTAGTTCTTCTCCACACGCACCAGGTAGTCGGTGGTCGTTTTGGCGTCGGCGTTGACCTTGGCGGCCAGCGCCTCCGCCTTCTGCGCCAGGGCCTCCGTCCGCCGGGTGAGCTCGGTCGCCTGCCCGGCCGCCCGAGTGTCCTGCTGCACGAGCTTGTCTCCCAATCCGTCGAGGGCCAGCTTGAAGTTGGCGAGCGCCGCGTTCAGCGAAGCCAGTTGCTGCTCAAGCTGCTTGGCCTGGGCGCTCGCCTGGCTCCGGGCCTCCTCAATCGCGCGGTCTTGTCCGTCAAGGCGCGCCTCCACTTTTCGGGTCAAAGAGGTCAACACCTCCTGCACCTTCGCCACGTCCTGCTGCAGGCGGTCGCGGTCGGCTTGCTGGGCAGCCACCTGGTCCTTGACCGCCTTCTCCAGTGAGGCGAAGCGCTGCTCGTCCGCCGCCGCGTTCTTTCTCGTCAGCGCGTCGAGCGAGCCCACCCGGTGCTCCAGGTCCTCCAGGCTGGTGCGGAGGAGCTGAACCTCGTGCGCATTGCGATCGGCCCGATCCAGGATGCTCGGCAGGTCGGCGTCCCGCAGGCTCTTGATATCCTCGCGCAGGCTGGCGCGGGCCTCGTTCACGCGCCGTTCTGCCCTTTCGCTTTCCGCCTTGATCTGCTTCGTCGCCTCGTCAACCTGCTTCTGGATCTCCTTCTCGCGCTGATCCAACTTCTTGATCTTGGCATCCAGCTCGCTGCTGACCCGGCGCAGGTCGGCTTCCTGCGCGAGACAGCCGGACAGGAGCACCGCGGCGAGGGCGTAGCCCCCCGCCGCAACGCGCGACCGGAAACCGGCTCGGCGATGATCCGACATGCTCACTCGGCTCTCCTCCACGCAGACGGACGCGCGCCTGCACTCCTACTCGGCGCTGAGCACAACGTGCGCCCGCCGGTTCTGCTGGTAGCAGGCCTCGTTGTGCTCCTTGCAGAAAGGCCGTTCCTTCCCGTAGGAGACGGTCTTCATCTGCTCGGCCTTGACGCCCAGCTCCACGAGATAGTTCCGGGCAGCGGCGGCCCGCTTCTCGCCGAGCACCATATTGTAGGCCAACGTGCCGCGCTCGTCACAATGGCCTTCGATCACAACACGTTGCGTCGGGTTGCTCTTCAGCCAGGCCGCATCCTCCGCCAACGCCTGCTTGCCCGCCTCCGTGACCGTCCAACTGTCGAAGGCGAAAAAGACATCCTGGAGCCCCGCCAGCACGGTCGCCCGCTGCTCGCGCTCCATCTCGCGGGTCCGCTCGCGCGTCGCCTCCTCGAGATCGGCCTTGGCGACCAGCGTGCCGGGATTCACCCGCTCCTCCGCCGGCGCCTTGCCGGACGGGACCGGCTCGAGTCCCCTGAGGCGATCTGGCTCCAGATCCGCCCCCAGGAGCGGGGGCTCCGCCGGCGTGCGAGCCATCTCCTCCGGTTGCGGCGCCTCCGGTTGCGGCGCCGAGGTGGTCGGCGCGCTCGCCTCCCCGGCGTGGATCGGCTCGGGCAACGCGGGGGCTGCGATTCCCGGCGCGGTCGTCTCCAAAGGCGCCGCCGTCTCTATGGGCCCGGCCGGGCGCGGCGGAGAGTCCGCGCGAGCCGCCACCCCGGCCTTCTTGGCCTGCTCGAGCGAGGCGGCGTCCGCGCCTGCCCGAATCTCCTTCTTACTGCAGCCCGACGCAATCAGCAGCAACAGTCCGATCGTCCCGATGAGCCATGCGCGGTGATACCGTGCGTCCATTCCCCCTGCTCCTTGGTATGAGGTTAACCGACCTCCCGCTTGGCGATGGCCCGCCACCGCCCGTCAGACCGGCGACCAGGCCGGCGAGCTGTGGTGCGTGCCCCCGGAGGTCAGCCGTTCGAGGTCTCTCCCGTCGCGAGTGATCATATAGATGTGGCTCTTGCCCTCGGCCGTCGAGCTGAAGACGAGGTGGCGGCCGTCTGGGGCCCAGGCCGGCGAATCGTCCACCCCCGTGCCGGTGGTGATCTGCATGCGCTTCTGTCCGTCCGGGCTGATCAGGCACAGCTTGTATTGCCGGTCCGGGGTCCGGCAGATGTACGCGATCCAGTCCCCCTTGGGCGACCAGGCGGGCGCCGCATTGTAGTCGCCCTCGAAGGTCAGCCGCCGGACGTTCGAGCCGTCCGCTGCCATGAGGTAGATCTGCGGCCCGCCGCCCCGATCCGAGACAAACGCCAGCTCGCGGCCCGAGGGCGCCCAGGTCGGCGAGAGGTCCCCAGCCGGGTGGAACGTGAGCCGCTGGAGCGCCTTGGTCTGCAGGTTCAGGAGGTACAGCTCGGAGTTGCCCTCCCGGCTGCTGGCGAACGCGAGGAAGTTGCCGTCCGGCGAGGGAGCCGGAGTGATGTTGAGGCCCTCGGTGGAGACCAGGACCGTGCGTGCGCCCGTGACCAGGTCGAGCCGATGGATGTCCTGCTTGCTGCGCGACCGGTAGCTCGTGAAGATCAGGGCCCGTCGGTCCGGCGTCCAGCGGGGCATCAGGTTGATGAAGCCGTCGGCCGTGACCTGCCGGGGCCCGTAGCCGTCGTAGTCCATGATGTAGAGCTCGCGGCTGCCGCCCTGCTCGGAGACGAAAGCGATCTTCGTGCGCGCAATGCCCTGTTCGCCGGTGTACCGATAGACCAGCTCGTCGGCGAAGCGGTGCGCCATGAGGCGAAGGACGGCGGGCGAGCCGACGTAGCGCTTCCCGAGGGTGGCCTCGCCGCTCGCCCCGGCGTAAACATAGCCGTCCATGACCACGTCGGGCTCCCGCGGGGCTACCTTGCCCCAGACGAGCACGGTCACGCCCTTGTCCGCGACTTGCTTGAGCAGGGGCAGCTCCGGCTGGGCCGCGCCGTTGGGCTGGAGCCCGAGCGCCACGGCGTCCGTGACCGCGAAGACCAACGAGCGCCGCAGGTCCGCCTTCAGCACCTCCGCCACAAGATCCCCTGGCCGTTCCCTGGCCCCCCCGTCCAGGAACCACAGCACCCCGATCGGAATCTTCTGGAAGTCTGGCCGCGTCGCCTCCAGAAACACGTCGGGCACGCCGCCCTCCACCGCCCAAGCGGTCCCGGCCGCAAGCGCCAGGCCTGCGACGATCAGCCACCGCCTCATCCGTTCCCCTCCTGCTCCCCAACCGTGAAGCTGAAGTGCGCATCCAGGTATGGTTCCGCGAGGGACGCCGGGAACGGCGGCAACGGGAGCGCGGCCTTGACCGCGCGGAGGCCCGCATCGTCGTAATAGCCGTTCCCCGAGGTCCGCTCGATCTCGACCGCCGTGACGCTTCCCGTCCGGTGCAGGCGGAACCTGATGACCACCTGCAGCGGCTTCCCGGAGAGGTCCACTGGCGGCGCCGTCCACAGGGCGCTGATCTTGTTCTGGATCAGGGCCAGATACTGGGACAGGGCGGAATTCGTCCCGGCGACCTTGAGCGCCGTCTGCGGCCGCGTGACCAGCGGAGGTCTGGCGGCCACTGCGGGCCGGACCTGGGGCTCCGCCGGAGCCAGGCCCGGCCGGGTCTGAGCAGGCGGCGCAGCCTGCAACTGCTTGGTCACCTCGTCCAGCAGAGACGAACGCGGGGGCGCCGGCGCAGGCGTCGGCTTCATGGGCACGGGGACCGGCAGGTCGGGGACCTGCGCCCTACTCAGCAGGGCCTGCACATCCTTCTCCAGCGGGGAGCTTTCGGGCTTGCGGGCCGGAGCCTTCGCCGTCGGCGAGACGACGGGGGCGGCCTGCATCTCTTCGAGCTTCGGCGCAGCCGGCGCCTGGAGCCCCCGCAGCAGGTCGCCCAGGTCGTCAGAGGGCGCCTTGGCCGGCGGGACCTGTCCCGGTGCGGGCGCGGCCACCACCGGGGCCGCGATCGGGGCTCGTGGCTTTACCGACACATGTGGTAGAGGCGCCACAGGGGCGGCCGGGCGCACAGGCGGCTCCCTGCGGGCCTGGGAGACCTTCACTGGCGGGGCCGAGGCCTTCACCTCGGGAAGTGGCGCCGGTTTGGCGACCGGTGCGGGAGCAATCCGGCTCGGTGCCGCCTTGGCCGGCTGGGGAGGCGGAGTCACCCGGGCCGGCTCAGGTGCGGGCGGCACGGCCGGGGCCGGGGCCGGCAGAGTGACCAGGGAGACCTGATAGGAGGCCAGGGACTCCTGGACCTTCGGGCTGATCCGGACGGACAGCGCGACGGCCAGCAGAGCGAGGTGCAGCGCGAGCGACAGCGCCAGCATGCGCGCGACCGGCCCGCGCGGCGCCTCGAAGCCCTCCTGCCAGTTGAAGAACGACTGGGCGGTCATGACCGTCTTGCGGGTGCGAGCGGCGATGGCTCGGACACGCGCTCGGGGCCCGCTGGCTCCGTCACCATGCCAAGTTTCTCGATCCCGGCGCGCTTCACCCCGTCCATCACCTGGACGACCGTCCCGTAGGGCACGTCCCGGTCGGCGCGCAGGTAGACGGCGACGTCCGCGTTGCGGAGCCTAGCCGCACGCAGCCGCGCCTCCAGTTGCTCGACGCCGACCGGATCCTTGTCCAGGTACAGCGTCCGGTCCCGCTCGATCGTCAGGACGAGCCGCTCCTCGGGCTTAATCGTGTTGCTCGTCGAGGTGGGCAGCTTGATGTCCATGCCGCGGTAGAGCATCGGGGCCGTGATCATGAAGATGATCAGCAGCACGAGCACGACGTCCACGAGCGGGATCACGTTGATCTCGGCCAGGAAACGGCGGTGGCGGGCCTCGAACATCATGGGCGCACCTCCGCGGCCCGGGCCCGCAGAGCCAAGGCGCTCAGCAGCTCGGTTGTGAAGGCCTCCAGGCGGAAGGCCGCCTTCCGGATGCGGCTCAAAAAGTAGTTGTAGGCGATCACAGCGGGGATGGCCGTGAACAGCCCCGCCGCGGTGGCCACGAGCGCCTCGGCCACGCCGGGGGCGACCGCGCCGATGCTGGCCGTGCCCTGCACCCCGATCTCCTGGAACGCATTGATGATCCCCATGACCGTCCCGAGCAGGCCGATGAACGGCGTCGTGTTGCCGGTGGTTGCCAGGAATGGGAGCAGGGCCTCTTGTTTGGCGATCTGTCCTTGCACAAGGTGTGCCGCCACCCGGTCCAGGTACGGCCGGTCCATGGGTGGCTGGTCGGGTGGCGCATCGCCTAAGCCCCCCGGGAGGGATGTCCGCAGGAGCCCGTTGTCCTCGGGTACCGCCCGCTCGAGCACCCCCACCGCGGCAATCGGGCTGGCCGGACAGCGCCGGGCGTGCCGGCGGACTTCGTCGAGGTCCTGGTCGCGTCCGTAGGCGCTCAGAAACCGCTGGTCATCCCGATCGCTGGTCCGGAAGGCTCGCCACTTGTACAGAATAATCGCCCAGGAAGTGACCGAGAAGAGAAAGAGAATGAGAAGAACGACCTTGGAAACCGTCCCGAGTGAGTCGAAGAGGCCCGTGGGAGCCGGATGAAATGCCATTATGCTAGTCGTCCCCCTCCTTTCCAGATGTGCACCGCGGTCGCGCGAGCTTTGCTACCTACTTGCGCAGGGGAGAAATGGCGGGGCCGACGGGATTTGAACCCGCGACCTCCAGATTGACAATCTGGCGTCCTAAACCAGGCTGAACGACGGCCCCATAACAGGCAAGATAAGCGTTCGGGATCAGGGCGCCCGGCTCGCCGCGGCGGGCCGGGGAGAAGACACGATCACAGGAATCAGATAAAGACTGCGCTCCGCAATCGCAGAGGCACGACCAGTTCGGGGCCCCCGCCGGAACCCGCATCCTCGCCGACCACGAGGCGGCGCTGGTAGGCGGAACAGGGATCGAACCTGTGACCTCTGCCTTGTAAGGGCAGCGCTCTCCCACCTGAGCTATCCGCCCGAAACCCTTGCCTTCCAAAAGCTTGCGCATCGTAACAAGTCCGCCCGGGCTTGTCAACCGCAGCGGTCGGTTCGTCGCCCCGCCGACGATCATCGCGTCGGACGGGAAAGCCGGCCGGCGGGGCGACTCGCACGCTTCCGGGGAAACAGCCGGTCGTGGAGGCGCTTGAGACGCTCGCGTTCAACGTACGTATAAATCTGCGTGGTCGAGATGCTCGCGTGTCCGAGCATCGCCTGCACCGCGCGCAGGTCGGCGCCGCGCTCCAGCAGGTGGGTCGCGAAGGAATGCCGAAGCATGTGCGGGGAGATGCGCCGCAGCACCCCGGCGCGGCGCGCCCGCGCGCGGAGCAGTTTCCAGAACCCCTGCCGGGTCAGCCGGCGGCCGAGCCGCGTGACGAAGAGGCTGGAGGACGATCGGTGCCTGAGCAACCGCGGGCGCGCCTGGTCCAGGTACGTGCGGAGCCTCGCCCGAGCCTCGTCCCCGATCGGCACGACCCGCTGTTTGTTCCCCTTCCCGACCGGCAGCACGTAGCCGACCTCCAGGTTCACCTGCGACAGCTCCAGCCCGACCAGCTCCGACACCCGCAGCCCGGTTGCGTAGAGCAGCTCCAGCATCGCCGCGTCGCGGAGGTCCTCGGGGCGGGTGCCGGCGGGACCGTCGAGCAGCCGCGCGACCTCCGCCTGCGTGAGCGTCTTCGGCAGGCGCGACCACCGCCGCGGGGCACCGAGCCCGTCCAGGGGGTTCTCGCCGACCAATCCCTCCTGGCGGAGGAACCGGTAGAAGCCGCGCAAGGCAGCCAGGCAGCGCGCGGTGGAGGCCGGCGCGAGCCGTGCCCGCCGCAAATGGGCGAGGAGCCCAGGGATCGCGGTGCGAGTGAGCGCGGCGGGGTCGTCCTGCCCGCTCGAGGCCAGGTAGGCGCGTAGCTTGTCGAGGTCCCGCCGGTAGGCCTCGATGGTGTTGCGTGAGAGGCCGCCCGCGACGCGGAGATCGGCGAGATACCGGTCCACCAACGCGTCTAGGCGCGAGGGCTCGCGCGCCACGCGGCGCGCCTCCTGCAGAACTCGTGGCGGCGCGGTCATGGCTCGGTTCGACTCAGGTCTCCTGCGTAGGGGTGCGGGACGCGCAGGTCGCCGCCACTATAGCGGAGCGCGCTCTGGAACACAACCGGCCGGGGGCGCGCGGCGCGGGCGCAACCTTGACACCCTTCGCCCCCCTTGCCTATAGTAGCCAGGATTTCATCGAGCGCCCGCGATGACGGGAGACCATGCCCAGCCCAACGTTACGACAGCGGCGTGTCCAGTCCACGTCCGCGTGGGCACTGCTCGTCCTGCCCGCAATCCTCTTCGCGCTCTCTGGATCCTGGGCAGCGGCGACGCCCGCCGCCCAACCATCCGAACGCGCCGAACGCGCTGAGCTGACGGCCCCGACCCAGTCACCCCACCCCGCGACTCCGACGCGCGCCGTCGAGCAAGCCAAGGCCCTTCTCGACGCCCGTCAGGAGGACGCGGCGATCAATCTGCTGAAAAAATTCCTAGAGGCCAATCCGCGGTCCGAGGACCTGGACGACGCCTATCTGCTCTTGGGAGCCGCGCTGAACGCCCGTAAAGACTACGCGGAGGCCGCTGCCGCCCTCGAGGCGCTGCTCACCGAATTCCCGGGCTCGGAGCTGGCGCCCCGGGCACGGGTGCAGCTCGGCCTTGCCCTAGCCGGCTCGGAGCGCTACGACGAGGCGCTCGCCGTGCTGGCTGAGGCTCGGACGGCGACGACGGATCCGGCGCTGTTGCGGGAGATCCTGAAGACCGTCGGCGACGTACAGCTCAAGAAGGGCGAGCCGCTCCGCGCGATCCAGGCCTGGAAGGAAGAGGCGCAGGGAGCGCCCCCGGAGGCAGAGCCCGCGATCCGCGACCGCATCCGCACCCTCGTCCAGCAGATGGACAAGAAGACCCTGGGACAGGTGCGGGACGCCTACCCATCGGAGTATCCGGGCGATCTGGCCCTCATCCGCCTGATCGAGCTGCATCAGGCGCAGGGCGACGACTTCTTCACGGAGCGGCAGATCCGCCTGTTCCTGAACCGGTTCCCGTCGCATCCCTATGCGGCCACGGCCGCGGACCTGCTGCGCTCTTTCAAGGCCAGGGCCAAGGCGAGCCAGCACGTGCTCCTGGCCGTCCTACCCCTGTCCGGCCGCCTGGCCCCCTACGGCATGGAAGCGCTCAACGGCATCCGGATCGCACTCGACCGCGCCAAGGACGTTCCCGGCATGCCCTCGATCGGGCTCGTCGTCAAGGACAGCGAAGGCGACCGGGCGTCCCTACGGGCGGAGCTGGCGGACCTGCTCGCCGAATACCGGCCGCTCGCAGTCATCGGGCCGCTCCTTTCGCGCGAACTCGCGGCGGTAGCGGGGCTGGCCGAGCAGGCGGAGGTCCCGTTCATCACGCCGGGCGCCACGCTCTCCGACGTGCGCCGGTATGGCACCTACCTGTTCAGCACGGCCGTGACGTTCTCCCTCCAAGCGGACCGTATGGCGGCCTACGCCATGACCGCGCTGGGCTATCGCCGTTTCTGCGTCCTCTACCCGGAGAGCGCCTACGGCCAGGAGCTCGCCCGCCTGTTCAGCCAGGAAGTCCGGCAACGCGGCGGCGAGATCATCGCCATGGAGTCCTACAAGGAGACGGACACGGACTTCGGGCCGCAGATCCGCCGGATCAAAGAGGCAGACCTCCGGAAGTACGGCACGGCCGAGACCACGACGACGAGCAAGGGGCTGCCGCGGGTGCTCTACCAACCGGGCTTCGACGCCGTGTTCGCCCCGGGCGATGCCCGGCAGATCGCCCTGATCGCCCCGCAGCTCCAGTTCTACGACATCAAGGTGCCGCTCCTGGGGAGCGTCGGCTGGAACACGCCGGACTTCCTGCGGATCGCCGACCGGTCGGTCGAGGGGAGCCTCTTCGTGGACGGGTTCTTCCTCGACAGCCCGTCGCCGCCGATCCGTGAGTTCGTGGACCGGTACCGGCAACGCTACCGCGCGAACCCGACGCTCTTCTCCGCCCAGGCCTACGACGCGGCGCGGCTGGTGCTGGAAGCGATCCAGCGCGGTGCCACGTCGGGCCGGGCGATCCGGGACTCGTTCATGCGGGACGAGCTGCCGACGCTCACCGGCCCCGCCCGGTTCGGACCGGACGGCGCGCTCCACCGGCGGCTCTTCGTGATTCAAGTCCGGCAAGGCCGGTTCGTCCAGGCCGACTAGCGCGCGTGATGACGGTGCTTCACTAAAGAGGATCGAGCCCATGACCCCACCGGCACGACAACGAGTCTTGAGCGGCATGCGCCCCACTGGCCCCTTGCACCTGGGCCATTTGCTGGGCACGCTGGACAACTGGGTGGCCTTGCAGCGCGACTACGACTGCTACTTCTGCGTCGCCGACTGGCACGCCCTGACCACCAGCTACGAGGACACGGGCCGGATCAAGGACCACACCCGCACGGTGCTGACCGACTGGCTGGCCGCCGGCCTCGATCCGGACCGATCCACGATTTTCATCCAGTCACACATCCCGGAGCACGCCGTCCTGCATCTCCTGCTCTCCATGATCGTCCCGATTCCCTGGCTCGAGCGGAACCCGACCTATAAGGAGATGCAGGAGCAGCTCAAGGAGAAGGACCTGCACACGTACGGCTTCCTCGGCTACCCGGTGCTGCAGGCAGCAGACATCTTCCTCTATAAAGCCGAGTTCGTGCCCGTGGGCCGGGACCAGTTGCCACACCTGGAGCTGACGCGCGAGATCGCGCGCCGGTTCAACAGCCTCTATCGGCCGGTGTTCCCCGAGCCCAAAGAGTTGCTCACCGAGTTCGCCAAGGTGACAGGCACGGACGGACGCAAAATGAGTAAGAGCTACGGCAACACGATCGACCTGTCCGACCCGGAGCCGGTGGTCCGGCAGAAGCTCAAGACGATGGTCACGGACCCAGCGCGCGTCCGGCGGACGGACCCGGGCAACCCGGACGTCTGCCCGGTTTACGACTTC
>CAZTUO010000098.1:0-10315 GCA_964616355.1 uncultured Nitrospira sp. | reverse complement strand
AAATGGCCTACCTTCGGCAGCTCCAGGGTGTTCAGCCCCACGAGGGTCCTCCGGCTCAGCCCCCGGCTTCCCACGCCGCCGCGGGCACCTTGTCCAGGTTGCGCCAGGCGGGCGCCCGCCAGAACGCCGCCTCGTGGCCCGGTTGCAGCAGGCGGCGCAGCGGGTCCCAGGGCGACGGCGACGCCTCCCATTCGACGAGCCGCGGCGCCGGGGCCGGCAAGCCCGCCCGCTGCGCGGCCAGCGTGATCGCGTCGCGCAGCGAGCCCAGGGCATCCACCAGGCCCGCCGCCTGGGCCTGCTGGCCCGAGAACAATCGGCCATCCGCCAGGGCCCGCACCCGCGCCACGGGCAACCGCCGCGCCGCCGCGACTTCCGCGACAAACTGCTGATACATGTCATCAAGGACCGCCGCCAGCATCCGGCGGTCCGCAGCCGACCAGGTCCGCCACGGCGAGCCGGTATCCTTGTACGGCCCGGTCTTGAGCACCTCCCGGCGAATCCCATAGCGAGACAGGGCGTCGCCAAACACTGTGCGTTCGACGAGCACGCCAATGCTCCCGGTGAGCGAGCCCGGTTGGGCCACGATCGTGTCCGCTGCGAGGGCCACGTAGTACCCGCCCGACGCACCGATGGAGCCGATTGAGGCGATCACCGGGAGCTGGCGCGCGGTCCGCGCGCGCTTGACCGCGGCCGCAATCTCCTGTGCCACCGCCACGTCACCGCCGGGACTGTTGATGCGCAAGACCAGCGCCTTGACATGCGGGTCCTCCTGGACGCGTTCGATCGCCGCGACGATCGGGGCGGCTTCGGTCAGCTCCCCCTGGATCGTCACCAGGCCGATCGCGTCGCCCTGCAGGCGTTCGATCAGCGGCTTGGCCAGATGCCAGAGCCCCACGAGGGCCAGCAGGGTGACCAGCCCGCGCCGCCAGGTCCGCCAGGACGACGCCCGGCAACAGCCGACCGGCTGTGGGGGGCCGCCGGCCCCGCCGGCGCCCGCGGACGACTCAGGGGCCATCGAAGCCCAAACGGGCTCGTGAGCCATGAACAGACTCCCGGTTCCGGTGAAGGACGTGGCACGCTCACTATGCATAGTATGATTTCAGGCGGACGGCAGGAGGGCTGGCGATGACGGACACCATGGACGCGAGGGAGGCGCGAGGATCGAGACTCAGGCAGGGGATCGGACTGGTGAGTCTGCTCCTGCTCCTGGCCGGCTGTCAGTACGTCTCTCCGACGTACTGGGAGTGTCGGCGCCAGTGGGACGCCCATCGGGCCCCGAGCCGGAATCCGGGCTCCACCCCGCTCACCCGCCGCATGATCGAGCGCGGGGAAGCGGAGCTGCGGGACACCTATCTTGAGGTCTGCATGGGGCGCGTGGGGATTTAAGCGGCCGCCCCGGCCGGCCGTTCATCTGCCCCCTGGGGCGTTCCAGGACCGGCGGCCGGATCCGCGACGGGAGACAGATGGGGGGGGCCGCGGCCCCGGTGCCTCCTGCGCCGAGGGCGGCCCCCCGTTCGCGGGAGCGGTCGCCGTCGTCGCGGAGCCGGCCGTGATCGGATTCGTTCCAGAGGAGACCGGGATCCGGGATGCGGGCGGCGCGCGCGTGTCTTGGTTCAGGATGTCATGGGGAGGCGAGCGACGCCGGCGCCTGGCCGAGCAAGCGCCCGCGAGCAGGATGGCGGTGCCGTGACGGGCTGGCCATCGGCACAGACCCGCTGCTGGTACTCGCGGCACGCCGCCTCGACGGCCGCGACATCCAGCTCCGGGGCGTTCACCTTGACCTGACAGGCGAGCGCGGCGTACGGATTGAGCTCAAAGCCCGTACAGCCAAACCCGTTCAATCGGGCCTGCACCAGCGTGGTCCCGACTCCGGCAAAGGGATCGAGCACCTGGCGCGTTGAGGCCGGCTTGTGATCGGTCAGAAACGTGTCAAAACACTGCTGCACGAAATGCGCCGAGAACCCGGCGATCCAGGGGACCCACCGATGCAGCGGCTGCGTCTTGTTGGCCCAACACGCTGGGTCTCGCAATCCGTTCCCATCACTCGTTCCGGTGACGCGCGGTGTGGTCGGCACTTGTGGCCTGGCACGGCTCACTCCGGCGGTCCTCGTCACGCCATCAGACTTGAGACGGGATTCCGTTGCTGGCCGATGGGTTCCCGCGTGCGCGGGAGGTCGAGGGGCATTCACACTCCGTGCCCGCGCGGGGCCGCCGAGAGCAAGAAGACGCAGCCCGTCTCGCTGAGAACCCGCAGGATTTCCGTCGCACGGGTCCCCCCTTCCACGTCCGATTGTTGCGCGTGATGCCATCACTCCCGCCTGATGAGCCATCCTCCTTGCACCCCCTATGCCTTGGTGTCACCAGACGGTGCAGCCTCTATATCTTGTGATTCGCTTGTAGCAACATCCCAGGACCGTGTCAAGGCGGGCAGAGCCGTTCCGCTTCACCTCACATGCGCGCGGCCCGGCGGCCGACCCGAGTGAGGCTGATCTCGCGGTGCGCCGGGGCGGGGCTTCTCTGTTGAGCGAGGGGTCACCTGGGCCCGGCCGGCCGGGGCGAGCGCGCAGCCCGGCGCCAGTAGGGCGCGCGGGCCTCCTGGGCCTCGCGCTCCGCCCGCGCCAGCTCCTTGTCGCCCGGGGCGGTCGAGCGGTCCCAGCGACACCAGCCGGCTCGCACCAGACTCACTTCCAGCCGCTCGCCGGTGGCTTGCAGCAGACTCGCGAGCGCCACGCCCCCCGGCCCGCGCCGCACCGGCGTCACCTGCATCCACTGCCCGCGATAGTCCGACAAGACCGTCGCCGCCGGCGCCCAGTACTCGTCCGCCCGCGGATTCGGACAATGAATGGCCGCCAACGTGACGGTTTCGACGCCGTACGCATGGCTCGTGAGCTCCACGACCCCGCCCGGCCGCACCGCGATGACCTGCGCCGGATACGGTGCGGTCGTCAGCCACGGGTCGCGCGGCGGCAAGAGCCCGGATCGCCACGGGGGCGCCACCAGGAACCACACGCCCACGATGGCCACAGCGATGAGGCCGCGGGTCCATTTCGACGACCGGCGCGGCGCCGGCAGCCCGATGAGAGGAACCGGATCAGGGACTCGACGCAGATCCGGCGCCGCCGGCGGCGGGCCGGCGGCCAGCGACGCCACCGGAAGGATCGGCGCGGACGCGGGCCGTGACGAGGGGACGGCACCGCCCGCGTCCACCGGGGTCGGCTGCTGGGCCTCCGGCTGCATCGCTAGCCCATCCGGATGCGAGTCAACGCCTGGATCTTGACTCGAAGCCGCTGCCGGACCGTGACGCGTTGCTGGGCGGCGGCTGCGTTGTCTGCCGGCAACAGACTGGAGAGCGTGAGCAGCGAGGGCGCCACATACCCTCCCAGCTGGAGCAGCCGCCGCCGGGTGATCGCGAGGGCCGTGACTTGCTGCGCCGCCGGGTCCGCAGGTCTCGCCTCCGGGGCGTCTGGACGCTGCTCCATGAGTCCGGCTCCCTGGCCGCTCGGCTGGCCTCCCACGGCCCTCCGGCGAGACCGATCAGCCCGATCAGCGCCTCCATCCGGCTCAGGCCGACGAGCCCCCAGCTGAGCAGGCCGATCCCCCACGCCCCCACCCTCTACCATATCCACAGGCCCCCAGACCGAGATAGGAACGCTCCTAGCGCCTCCTCCAGCGTATCGGGCTCGTGCGTGAGCGCTAAGATCAGCACTGGTTGAACGGCCAGCACGAGCGTGCTCAGCTCCAGCAGCAGGAGGACGGCTTCTCCCAGTGCCAGTCCCCGGGCGACCGCGAGGCAGCGCCGCGCCGCCGGACGGGGAACCGGCGGGGCCCAGGCGGCCACGTCCTCCCGCTCACCGTGCCACAGCCCCCAGCAATACAGCCCACCGAGCTCGACGAGGCCGCAGGAATCAGCACCCAGAGCACGGGTGGCAGGATTTGCGCCAGCGTCCACGCCTCAGGCCAGGCCCCCAGCTGGTGCCGCCAGGCCACCGCAAGGCCTTCGACGCCGACGGCGGCGCTCAGCCCCACAACGAGCCATGCCCGCCACCTGGATCACATACGGCCAGCGGGATTGGGCACCGCCCAGCCCGGTTCCTGGAACCGATCAGCTGGATCCGCTGGTGATGGCTTGAACGCGCGTGCAGGCCGCATCAGCGTTCGTACTCCGATCGCGGGGCAGCCGGGACGCGGGGGCCTCATGTGGCGTGTCCCGTCCCAGCCAGCCGCTCCGACGGGGCGAGCCCCCTAACAAGCCGGAGGGCGCCTCCGCCGGTCCGCCGCGATCGCGCCGGGGTATCCGCGACCCGCCTCCGCCACGGTGCGTCGGCGTCCAGCCTCCCCGCCCACCGCAGGGGGTCGAGCAGGGCTCGATGCGCGCCCGTGCCCCCGACGCCCCTGTCGGTCTGAGCAGGATAGTCCGTCCTCGATCCTGTCCGGCGGCCAGACCGGCGGGGGCGGCGGCGCAGCGGTTCAGGGCGCTGGAGCGGCCACCGGCACGCCTCGCGCGGAGGCGATCCTGTCTCTGTGACACGTTGACCGAAAGGCGAAGCCGCGCGCTGAGCCCGCGCACGAGCTGATCACTGATGGCGCCAAGACTGTCCCAGACGACGACCACGGCTGCGCCAGCGAGGACCGCGGTGTTGAGCGGGCCCGGCTCGCGGAGCCGCTGGTCGAGCAGGCCCGGAATCGGCGTGCGCGAGACAAGCCACAGGCTCACCGCCAGCAGCTCCGGTTTCACTGGAATGGTCACGCACCAATGCATCAGGGCTTCGGTTGCGCGCGTAGGCATGCGTTCTTCGGCGTGAAGTCCGTCTCCCCTGCCCTGGAGTGAGCCCCCTGCCGTTGTCCGCCGCCCCCCGGCCGCGCCCCCGCCGCCGGGCCTCGACCCTCTTCCCACGCCAGGGGCGTTTGTGCTAGACTCCGGTCCAGCTTCGGACGTGGGAGTTCGGGCGCCCGGAGCCCCGGCCCCAGCGTACCGACGAGCGGTTACGATGCTGAGAAATGCCTGGGTGGTCATCGGCTTGCTGATCGCCGGCACGGCGTGCCTGCTCTATCTCCGCGCCCCCGTCCCGCCGATGCGACTCCCCACGGGGGACTGTCTCTACCCCGTCAACCGGCTCGATCGCTGGCGCTACCAGGCGATGATCTGGCTGGCCCAGCACCACGTGCCTTTCTGGCTGATCGCCGTGATCCTGTCGTATCGCCTATACACGGGCGCACTCGGCGTTGGAATCTGGTGGTATGCCACTTGGAATGTTTCTCGTTTAAAAGAGCAGTATTCCACGCCGCTGCATTATGGAATCGATATTCTGTTGCGTGGCATTCACATCTTGCAGGCAGAATTGCAGGGGCCGTCTCCCTGGGTGGCGGTGAGAGATTTTCTGATAGGTCTCCTCATTGACGTGGGATTCCCCGCACTTGCGGGCATCGTGATTTTCGGGTTCCTGCTCGGCTGCATCACCTTGACGCCCTGGGCCATCAACCGCCACCTTGAGGAGATCCGCGACGAGATGCGGGAGCGACATGACGCGCGGTTTGCCACCATGGAGGAACGGCGCTGGGAGCGAAGGGCGCGGTGGCGGGAGGAAGACCGCCGGAAGCAACAGGAGATGCAGGCGGCCCTGCACCGGGAACTCCAGGCGCTCCGCCGGGAGGTGCAGGCGCTTCGTGCCCGCCAGGCTGGCCCGCCCGACGAGCCGGTCCCGCCGCGCCGCGCCGCCGACAGCTGGTCGGTCCATGACCCCGACCGCCGCTAAGCCTCGCGCACTCACGTCCGCCACCGCTCCCACTCACTTCCGGCCCTCGCCAACAAACGCGTGCCAACTGTCGTCGCCATGCTCCGAGGCCGACGCAGGCTTGCTCGGGGTTCCCTTCAGCCACCCCATTACCTTATTTTTCGTCTCCAAGATGAGCTTGAGAGCCTCGGCCGCATTCTTGGCGGTTTTGACGGCTTGATTGCCAAACTCGACGCCATAGACCACTTGGGCGACATGCCGTTCGGCCTCTGCGCGCGACCAGTCGGGACGCCTTTTCATCGCCTGTTCGACCAGCAGTTGCGAGGCATAGCCTTTGGGGTCCACGCCGGTATTGATTTGCACATAGTGTTCATTCGCCTCGCGTTTCTCGCCGCTTTGACTGGAGGCGGTCACGATCCGGCCGGTCTTGGGGTCCAGCTGGAATTGGGTCGCCCCGGTGGCGCCGTACCCTTCGTGGCCTAAGGTGGTCTCCAGCGCCGCGCCACTGACGAGGGCGTTGACGGTGCCCTGCGCCGCCCGCATCGAGCCGTCCTGGCCGCGGAGGAACGTCACCTGTCCCGCTGCTACCATTTCGATCGGATCCTGGCCAGGCGCCTGGGGCGGCAGGTGCATGAGCAGGAGCCCGTCCACTGTCACCTGCCCGTTGCCGCGTTCCGTGACGGTGGTGCCCGGCAACGCGGTAAACAGCGACCCGAGGCGGGTCTGGGCGTCCGGCGTCTCCGGCGTCACCACGTACGACCGCTGGTCCTGCCGCGCCACCGCATAGCCCGATTCCGCCCTGGTGACGACCGGGGTCCCGGTCTGATCATACGTGATCGTCCCCCGGCCGCCGGCCACTAGGCCCGTCAGCTCCTGCATCACCTTCGAGCCGTCTTTGTTGAAGAGTGTGTGGAGCGTGCCCACGCCCACCGGCTGTCCCTTGGGGTCCCTCATGACGACGCCATGCTCGTCTTTGGTATGCCCCTCTTTTTCCTCAATGCCCCGCGCGACTCTGCCCGCGGCTTTCAGCGGTTGGCCCGTAAAGGGATTGCCTTTGAAGGTCAACTCGGAATTGTCATTGCCGTGAAAGTGTGTGGTGCCCGTCTGCCACAGAATCTGTGCCCCATCCAGTTGAAACCTGGTGGTGAAGTCCCCGGTCAGTCGCTCGGTCCGATCCCCGAAATTGACGTCGAACGTGCCAGTCCCGGAGTAGGTGAGGTTCCCCTTGCCCAGCTTCTCGTTGGCGACCGCTTGCTGCCCGTTGACGGTGTAGCCCTCCGGCGTTGCGCCTTCGAAGAAGACCCAGCCATTCCCCTGATCGTCATACGTCACGCGGCGGGTGAGTCCGTTCTGGACCGTTTTCTCCTCGCCGCTGATCACGGCCCCCACGTGGCCATACGGCAGGGCCACCCGGTCTTCGGTGCGTTCCCAAACCGTGCGGCCATCCGGGTCTTTCCGCGTGCTGGTCACCCGGGTCATGGGCCCCAGATAGTCGTACCGGGTGAGCACTCCGGTCTTCGGGTCGAACACGGTGTCATAGCCGATCCGGCGGCCATGGTCATCTTCGGTGTACTGCCCCAACTTCCCCGCGTCGACCTCCGAGAAGAGCCGATCCTCCGGTTGTTCCGGACCGCCGGTATAGCGGCTGACATCCGTCCGGACGACCTGGCGGCCATCCGGGGTCCGCGCGACCCGGTCCACGCGCTTGACGCCACCGGCGAGGCTGACCCGCTTGAGGCTGCCATCGGCCTCCTGGCTTACGATCTGGCCCGAGGCCTCGCCAAAGTGCCCCAGCGGCACGTCGGTGCCGCCGGGGCCTATGAAGTGGGTGCCGCGCAGGCCGACCGTGGACACGGTGCCGTCCGGCATCTCGAGGCCGCGCAGCTTCCCCTCGATGCGCCGCTCCATCTGCGACCGCGCCAGGACCGTCCCCCCCTTCATGAGTGTCTGCGCGGCCTCTCCCGCCTGGTCCGTGGTGCGCTGCGCAAAGCCGGACGCGACGGCGCCGAGGCCGGAGACCCCGCCCCACGCGATTCCCAGCGCCAGCGCCGGAATCGCGAACATGATGTCCGTCGCCGTGGCGTTGAATTGCGCCACTTGCATCAGGAGCGGCCACCAGTTGCCGCGGACAATCCCCAGTATGTTGTTCCCCCCATAGATGGCCGTGGCCGTGATGAGCGAAATCGCGTTCGCGGTGATGAGATAATGCGCCGCGGCCGTGAGCGGCCCCCAGAGCATCAGCCAAATGTACAACCGGGTGTATAGGCCGAGCAGCCGGAAGATCGCCGGGGACAACACCGCCACCAGCAGCATGGGCGAGGACAGATACACCAGCCCGTCCGCGAGCCCGCGCATCAGCCGGAGCAAGTTCCGCCGCCCTAAGGCTTGCCCGAGGGACGCGCTCAGCATCTGCTGCCGGGCCAAATTTTCATTCACCAGCTCGACCACCCGATCGTGATCCTGGGTTTCGCGAGCCCACGCCAGCGACGCAAAATTGGGCTTCGTCTTGGTCCCCGCGACCGCGCCGTCCCAGGCTTTTGCGATGAGCACGTTTTTGAAAGCCGTTTCCGGGTCCACCATCGTCAGCTGGAGCGTCTGCAGCGCGCCTTGGAGCTCGTCCCACGGCGGGGGGGGATTCTGGCAAGTCCCCGCGCCCGTCGTCATCAAGCCGCGGCTGCCGGGCAGCTGGCAGGCGAGCTGATCGACCGCGCGCTTGTATTCGGGCTGGGTCCCGGTGGAGCTGAAGTTCGGCACCAGCACCCCGCTATACACGTCCGGACAGGTCATCGTGGGGCCCGGCCGGCCATCGACCATGACGGGCATGTTGACCGCATAATTGGCGGAGGTGATATAGGCCAGCAAATCGGGCGCGGCCGCCGCCGCTTGGTCCGTATAGGTCAGCCCGATCTCCGGCAGGATGCAGGTGGTGAGGTACGTGACAAGATTCTGGGACAGGTCGCCGTCGGGCAGCTCGGCGTCCAGGAGCGCTTGCAGCGCCATCGTCGGTCGCGCGATCGTCGTGCCGGGATCGCCGAGCTCGCCGTTCAAGGATAAGGTCGTGGCCGCTTTGGTCAACGTGTAGCTGACCTCGCTGGAGACCGCCGCGGGCACCGCGATCAACAACGGCAGATCGGTCACCACCTGGGAGGGAATACGGGGATCGATCACATCCTCCACGGTGACGGTCGCCGTGCCGCTCAAAAGCCCCCAGATGACCAGCACCAGGCCCAGGAACCATTGCAGGAACACATTCCAGGGGGCGGTCCGAAAGGCCACGCTCGCGAGCATGATGGCGACGCCCGCCAAGGCCGCCGCCGTGGTCAAGCTCCCCAGGCCGCTGCCGACCAGGAGCTTGACGGCGTTCAAGATCATGGCGACCAAGTCGCCGTCCCCGAAGGTATAGATCGTCCAGGTCATCGGCCGTCCCGTGGCTTACCGCGTCCGCTCGGCCGCCACCGGTCTGGCCAGCTGGGCCGCCTGCGTGATGACGTCAGGACGCACGACATGCGCGTAGTACCCCTGATACGCCTGACTGGATAGCTCCGCCAGTCGCTTATAGAGCGCCTGGGGCGACCCGGCCCAGTTCGGCCGCTGCACCCGCACGTTGGCCACCGTCTTCGGCAGCTCCCGATGCAAATACCAGATGTACTGCAGCGCCAGGCCCCAGGCCCCTTGGGTGGCCAGGGGATCGAGGAACTGTTGCATCAAGGTGGGATCCCGGCGGATCGATAGAAAGATGCGGTACACCGGCTGCGGCACTTTCTCGATCAGCTGCTGCGTCGTCGAGGGGATGCGCTGCTGCCCCTGGACATTCTGCATGAGCGCGGTGAGCGCCTCGCTCATCCGCTGTTTCAAGCCCTTGAACGTCGTCGACTGCGTCGTGCCCCATTGCTGGCACGTGGGCGGATCCGCGCATTGCACGAGCGTCACGGGCATGCCTTCCCGGGTATTGACCAACTCCTCGAGCTCCAGCGTCGGCGCCACCTCGATCGGCGTGCCCGCTTCATTGACAATCACCGTCCCGACGAGCGACTTAATGAACGTGATCGTGTCGACATCCAGGTTCTGATTCGCCAGCGCCAATTCGATGAGATCGCCGGTCACGTCACGCGCCGTGCCTTTGAGCAGGGTGACGCCGTTGCGCACCGGCAGCCCCGCCGTGTCCCCCATCTGGGCCAAGGTATCGCTGATTTGCCCGAGTTCGGTTTTCCGGCGTTGCACTTCCTCGAAGATCATATCCGTTTCCTTGGATCCCCCCCTATCCTCCAGGGTCGCCAGCGCCTTGGCGACCTGGGTCCCCACCCTGCACGGCGAGATATTCGCGAAGTTATTCACCTGGGCTGCGAGGGCGTTCAGCTGCTTGAGGACGCTGTTGCACGTGGGACAGAGGACTTCCATGGCCAGATGCCAGGCGTACCCCATGACCGCGCTCGTCCCCATCTGGGTCAGCAGCTGCGTGAACCGGTCGAGCGACACATACGAGAGCCCGCCGAAATGCAGGTCGATGCCGTTACAGCCCATGCCGAGTTGGGGGGGATCAACCGTGACGGGATTCAGGCTCTGCATGGGGATCCGGACTTGCA
>CAZTUO010000097.1:0-10339 GCA_964616355.1 uncultured Nitrospira sp. | reverse complement strand
CCTCGCCCACTCCTCATGCGGTCAGCGACCACCTGCGCTTCTTCCAGTCTCGCGCCTAGCCGGAGATTAGGGCTGGCCACAGGCGCCGCTGCCAGGGCCGGGCGGACGCCCTGGCGCCACCCGACCGCCGGGCGCCAGGCCGCCGAAAAACCTGTTGACTCCCTACACAAACACACCTATGCTACCGCTACCCTACTCGGAGGGGCGCCATGGCTGGTTGCCTGCGGGTCCCACTCCCGGCTTTTCGGCCACCTGCCCTCTGCCTGGTGGCTGCACTCGCTCTGGCAATGCCGGCCTTCCCCGCCGGCGTCATCTATCGGTACACGGACGAGCACGGCGCGGCGGCCTACACGGACGCCTGGGAGCGCATCCCGGAGGCGGCCAGAAGCGGGGCGCAGGTCCTCGACGGGGACACGTTGGAGCCGGTCCGGCCGGGACCGGCTCCAGCCCCGGCAGGGTCCGCCCCGCTACCCGGAGCCGGCGCCCCGGCCGACAGCCACGCCCAGCCAGCCGCTCCCTCGGTGTTTTCCGTCTGGCTGAGCCGCTTCGCCGAGCTGACGATCCCCCTGCTCTCCGAATACCAGCTCGGCGTCGGGCTGACCTCGCTGATCCTGGCGATCTGGGGTATCGTGATCCTGCGGATGAGCGCCAACCCGCTGGTCAAGCTCTTCACGAAGATCGGGCTCTTCCTCCTCGCAGGCGGCGCCGCCTACGCCATGTTATTCTCAGGGCTGAACGAGCGGATCACCCGGGCGACCGGCAAACCGGCCCACCCGGCCGTGACCGGGAAGGAGCTGATCCAGGGCGTCGAGGCGGCCAGCGGGCAGGCCACCGACAGGCTCAAGCACGTCACCGTGGACCGCCTCAAGGGCGTCGTCGAGAAGGCCAAGGATGCCACGCTCGGGGAAGCCACGCGAACCGTGGAGCAGGCGAACGAAGCGAACCGGCGCCTTGACGAGCAGCTCCGGAACCTTGATCCGCTTCAGCCGGGCGGCGCGGCCGGCTCGCCGTGACCGTGCGCCTGCCGGGCGTGGAAGACTCGGCAGGCTCCCTCTCCACCCGGGACTCCGGTCACGGCCTCCCGACGAGCCCGGCCGGCGACGCAAGCAGAAGACATGGTCAGGAAGATCGTTTCGGGCGGCCAGACCGGTGTGGACCGGGCCGCCCTCGACGCGGCGCTAGAGCTGGGGCTGTCCTGTGGCGGCTGGTGCCCGAAGGGCCGGCGGGCGGAGGACGGGCCCATCCCGCTCCACTATCCGTTGACCGAGACGCCCTCCGACGACTACGCCCAGCGGACCGAATGGAACGTCCGGGACTCGGACGGGACACTGGTCTTGACGAGAGGCGCGCCCACCGAGGGGACCGCCTACACGATCCAGGTCGCGGCGCGGCTGAAGAAGCCCTGCCTCGTCGTGGACCTGGACGGAGCGCCGCCGGAGGCGGCCGTCCGGACCTGGCTCAAGGCGCATCGCGTGGAAACCCTCAACGTGGCGGGTCCGCGCGAGAGCAAGGCGCCAGGCATCTATACCGAGGCCGCCCGGTTCCTGCGCGCGCTCCTCGCTCCCGTTCGTTGACCGGCCCGTCCCCGCCGACTACAATGGGCGCGTCGCCGGTCCCCCGACCGTCGCCGTCACGGAGCGCCGCCCATGCCCCCTCCCTCGCGAATCCACTGCATCCTCGAACGGGAGCGCACGCTGATCTTCCCCGGCGTCTATGACGCGCTGGGCGCCAAGCTCGTCGAGCAGGCCGGCTTCCCGCTCACCTTCATCTCCGGCTACAGCGTCGCGGCGACGCAGCTCGGACTGCCAGACTTCGGCTATCTGACCCAGACGGAGATGGTCGCGGTCGCCAAGCGGGTCTGCGGCTCGGTGCGAATCCCGGTCATCATTGACGCCGACACCGGCTACGGCAACGCCCTGAACGTCATCCGGACGGTGAACGAGCTGATTGACGCGGGCGCGGCCGGCCTGTTCCTGGAGGATCAGGTCTGGCCGAAGCGCTGCGGCCACATGAAGGGCAAGCGGGTGATCCCGGTCGAGGAGCAGGTGCAGAAGATTCGGGCCGCCGTGGATGCGCGGCGGGACCGCGACTTCTTCCTGGTCGCCCGGACCGATGCGCGGCAGGTGAACGGGCTGGAGGACGCCATCGCCCGCTGCCGGCGCTACAAGGATGCCGGCGCCGACGCGCTGTTCGTGGAGGCGCCGCGGAGCGCCGACGAATTGGCAGCCGTCGCCAAGGCGTTGCCGTCCCCGCTGGTCGCCAACATGTTGGAAGGCGGCGTCACGCCCCTGCTCACGAAGGAGGAACTGGCAGCGCTCGGCTTCCAGCTCATCGTCTGTCCGCTGACGGCGCTCTACGCTTCCGCCAAGGCGATGCGGGATCTGTTCGCGCTCATCAAGACCGCGGGCACGACGCGCGAGGCCCTCGACCGCTTGCTCCCCTTCGAGCAGTTCCACAGGATCATGGACCTCGACGCCCACTACGCGCTCGACGAGCGCTACCGGGCAGCGGAAGAGGGCTAACCGCTAGGCGCGATCCCCAGGCTCGATCCCGCCGAACCAGCGATAGCGGTAGCGGGCGATGAGGCGGTACAGGAAGTAGGCCAGCGGTCGGAGCCCCGGCAGGCGCACCAGGGCCTGGAGAGCTCGCCCGCCACGGAGCCTGGGGAGCAGCGGCAGGAAGGCGTCGAGGCCGCGCCTGATCCGGCCGTCCGCCTCGACCAGGAAGGCGACGTCGGGGTGGCCGGGCCTGTACTCCGGGCCAAGGCGCCGCGCGGCCTCCTCACTCTGATAGGGCACGAACCGGATGTCGCGGTCCCCGCCGAGCCGCTCGAGGCCCTGTTTCGCCGTCACGCAGAAGCGGCACTCCCCATCATAGATGAGCAGCCGCTCACACCGAGGCGACTGGGGCGCCGGCTCGGTGGGCGGCCTCTCGTCGCGTTTCCGTTCCGGCACGGCGTCGCCTCCGCCTGTGGGATCCGTCACCCTCCGGTATGGTCGCGGGTCATGACGGCGTCGGTCCCCAGGCTCCTGGCGGTTCTGCTCGTCACGATCCGCCCGGCCGGCGCGCCTCCAGCAACCCACCCTCCCAATCCCCCGCCCCGTCCTGCAGGGTGAGCCGCCGCGTCCGGTGAAACCCCGCCTGCCGGAGCCACGCCAGCGTCTCCTCGGCGCCGTAGGTGTTCCCGGTCTCGGTGAACAGGAGCATCGTCACCGCAAAGAGATTCGCCTCCGCGGGGCGGAGCCCGTTGCGGTCCAGCGTGAACGCATCCTGGATCAGCAGCCGCCCGCCCGGGACCAGCGCCCGAAAGATCTTGCGGAAGAGCCGGCGGTTCTCCGCCGGTGAATAGATATGAACGACGTTCGAGAGCCAGACCACGTCATAGCGGCCGGGAATCGGCCGCGTCATGAAGTCCAGCGGAAGATAGGCGAGCCGGCGGCCGTACGCGACCGCGGCGGCCAGTTTCCGGGCCACCTCGAGCGCAGGCGGGCGGTCGCAGACCATCGCCCGGAGCTGCGGATGGCGCGCCAGGAAGGCCAGCGCGTAGGTGCCAGGCCCGCCGCCCAGATCCAGGAGGGTCCGCGCGTCCTTCAGATCCAGCGCCGCCGCGACCCGGGGGGCGACGTGGAGCGAGCGCTGGTGCATCGCCCAACTGAACCGGCGGCGGTATTCGGGCTCGTCGGGATCCTCGCGCTCGACCGGCCGTCCCTTGCGGACGCAGGCGGTGAGCTGCGACCAGTCGTCCCACTGGGTCCGGATGAGGTCCAGGTAGGCGCTCCGGCAGGCGGGACTCTTCGCGTTCAGCTCGCGCCGGGCGAACGAGCTCGCGCGGTAACGGTCTCCGCGCTTCTGCAACAGGCCGGCAGTCGCGAGGTTGCGGCAGAGGATCCCGAGCCCGCGCGGGTCCGCCCGCACCCGCCGGGCCAGCACCGGGATGCGCCACTCACGCCCGCCCAGGGCGGTGAAGAGATCCAGCTCGAGCGCGGTGAGGATGATGCGGGACAGCCGGAACTGGAAGACCGCGTCCCTGAACTCGTCGAAGGTGCGGATGCCGGCGCTCCCCATCAGGCAAACTGGCGTTGGCACCAGCGGATGGTTCGCTCGACCTCATCGAGGTCCCGGAAGTCCATCGCCCGGTGGAAGCTGACTGCGACGTAGGCGTCGGTCAGCTCCGTGCGCTCTTCGAACCCGGCCCCGAGGAAGGCTCCGCGGACCTTCGACACGGCCGGCTGGAGGTAGTACTTGGCCTGTTTCGCCAGCTCGTCGCTGTTGAGGTCCTCCGCCGTGCCCTCCGAGAGCAGGCGCTTGATGTCGTCCATGACCATGCCGGTCTGGCAGATGAGCCGGCCGTCCGGCGTGATCTCCAGGATCCAGTCCTCCGAGGGCAACTCCAACGCCAGCGGCCCCCCGGACTCCAGCTCGTAGAACCTCGGCTCCCGCTCCACCAAACCCAAGCGGGTCACCTCCCAGGAAGGCACTCCAGCGGGCGACTCGCTCACGGGCGGATCTCCTCCCGACCCGACCGGCACGCCGGCGCCCCGCCGTTTTCTCCAGCGAGCCGCGCGCGCAGGTCTTCTAGACGCTTCGTGTTCTCCTCCAGCTTCGGCAGTCGGTACTTGCGGTCCACAAGCACCACCCGCTCCAGCAGCTCCGCCGCTTCGCGCAGAGCCCCGAGCTGCTCGTACGCGTGCGCCATCAGATACCAGGCACCGCCGATCCGGAGCTCGTCCCGCAGACGCTCGGCGATAGCCAGGCTGGTGCGACAACAGGCCAGCGCCTCCTCGTTCCGCCCCTGCAGGAGGTAGGTGCGCGCGATCATGCGCCAGCCGTCCGCGAGCCCCGCGTCGTTGCCGGTCCGGCGCATGAGGGTCAGGGACCGCTCATAGCAGCGCATCGCCTCCTCGTACTGGCCGGTCTCGCGGGCAACCAGCCCCAAATCCGAGTAGAGCACCGCCAGCCCGGCGTCGTCGCCGGACCGCTCCATGATGTCCAGGGCTTCCAGGTAGTAGGCCCGCGCGCGGTCCCACTCGCCTGCGTCGGCCCGGAGGTTGCCGAGGTTGGCCAGCGTTGTGCCGATGCCCCGGTCGTCGCCCAGCACCTTCTGCAGCTCAAGCACTTCCTGGTAATAGGCCTGAGCCTGCTCGCGCCGGCCGCTGACCGCACAGATGTTCCCCAGGTTCCCGAGCGTCGCGACCAGCGCCCGCTGATCGCCGCTCAGCCGGTCGCATTCCAGCGCCTGGACGTAGCAGATGTACGCCTCGGTGTAGAACCCGCGCGAGAAGTGCTCGTTCCCCTGGCGGTTCAGCAGCTCGGACTGGCTGTGGAGCATGGGGTGCAGCTCAGGTACTCAGAAACCGTTCGACGGCTTGCCTGGCGCCGGTCAGGATCGAGGTCCCGTCCCCAACCAGCAGGGTGTCGAAGCTATAATTGAGCAGCCGGCGCAGGCCGGCGCGGGCCTTCGCGGCGTCGGCGTATTTGTCGGCGGGCAGCATGGCGAGCGAACCCGGCGGTTTCCCGATCAGGGCGTCGCCGACGATCATCGTGCCGCCGCCCTGCGGAAGGTACAGCGCGCATTCGCCGGGCGACTTCTGGTCCTTGAGATGGACGGCCCAGATGCCCCCGGGGAGCAGCTCGCCGTCCTTGTAGGTCTTGTCGGCTCGGATCGTCATCTGGGGCGCGTCGGCCTCGGGGACGAAGACCCGGCACCGGAACTCCGCCCGGCAGGCTTCCGCCTCCCGTTCATGGTCGCGGTTGGTGAGGACCAGGTAGTCCACCGGGCCGGCGCGCCGGATCTGGTCCTTCTCGGCCTCGGTCAGCGGCGGCGGATCCACCAGCACTCGGTGCTCGCCGACCTGCAGGAGCAGCCCGTTGAAGTCGAGCTGCTTCTCGTCCGAGAACCAGGACCACTGCCAGATGCCCGGCTTGATCGGCTTCATCTCCCCTAGCCCCGCGCCTCTCGCCCCGCTTCTCCTCTCGTCACGCGTCACGGTCCTTACAGCGCCGCCACCGCGTCCTTGACCACCTTGGTGACCTTGGCCAGGATGTCGGCCTCGTTCGGAAGGTCGATCATGTCATCCTCGGAGACCGTGATGAACTTGCGGGTCGGCCCCTTGGTCAGCGAGATCAGGAACATCCCGTTGGAGGGCGTCACCGGGATCACCACCTGGACGGCCGCATCCATGCCCCGGACCAGCTCCAGAAACTTCGCCTTGCCCGCCTCGATCTCGCTCATCCGTCGCCGTCCTTTCCCCGACCTACACTCCCCCAGGGCCCTTGCCGCCGGCGAGCAGCTTCTCGACCTCCGCGAGGATCACCTCCGGCCCGGCGAGCTCCATGTTGCCGACCCGCTGCCAGCGAATGACGCCTTCCTGGTCGATGACGTACACGTTGGGGATGAACCGCCCGCCGCCGTACAGCTTGTCGGTGACCTTCTTGGGGTCAATCAGGTAGGGATAGGTGACCTTCACCGGGAAGGTCGCGAGAAACTCCGCAACGTCTTCCTTCGAGTCGCCCGAAGAGTTCACGCCCACCACAGCGACGTTCCGGCCTCGCGTCGCCTCGTACACCTTCTGCAGGTTCGTCCCCTGCTTCAGGCAGGGCTCGCAGATATGGAACAGCCCCAGGACGACGACCTTGCCGCGCAGGCTTTCCAAGGACACCGTCTCGCCGGTGATCGAGGTCAAGGTGAAGGTCGGAGCCTTCTCGCCGATCTTAAAAAATCCTTTAGCCGACGCCGAGGCCGTAACCGCGGCGAGAAGCCCCAGCGCCAGGATCGTCACGATCGTCCGCTTCATGGTGGCCTCCACATCGGTAGTGTCGAACCGTGAGTCTTGGACCAACCGCGACTCACCCCACAACACCGCCTCAGGACGCTATCCTAGCACGGTGAAAATTTCAGGGGCAACCCGGATCAGAGTGACGGATCGAACAGGCCGAGCTGCAACTCCTCGGCCTTGGTGAAGGGGATGGGATACCGCTCCGTGAAGCAGGCGTTGCAGTACTGGCCGGGGTGGCCGGGAGCGGCCTTGAGCATGCCCTCCAGGCTCAGGTAGGCGAGGCTGTCGGCCGTGATGTACTTGCGGATCTCCTGGATGGTGTGGCTGGACCCGATCAGCTCGCGCCGCGTCGGCGTGTCAATGCCGTAGAAGCAGGGCGAGATGATCGGCGGGGAGCTGATCCGCATGTGGACCTCCTTCGCTCCCGCGTGGCGCAGCATCTTCACGATCTTGCGGCTGGTCGTTCCCCGGACGATCGAGTCGTCCACGACGACCACCCGCTTGCCTGCCAGCACCTCCGGCACGGCGTTCAGCTTGATCTTCACCCCGAAGTGGCGGATGGACTGCTGGGGCTCGATGAAGGTCCGGCCGACATAATGGTTGCGGATCAGGCCGTTCTCGAACGGGATCCCCGCCCCTTCTGCATAGCCGAGCGCGGCGGGCACCCCCGAATCCGGAACCGGGATCACGATGTCCGCATCCACCCAGGCTTCTTTCGCGAGTTGCCGGCCGAAGGCCTTCCGCGTGAGGTAAACGGCGTGCTCGCCGAAAATCCGGCTGTCCGGCCTGGCGAAATACACGTATTCGAAGACGCACATGGCCGGCGAGGCCTTGGGAAACGGCCGGTAGCTGTGCACGCCCTGCTCGTCCAGCTCCACCAGCTCGCCCGGCTCGATCTCCCGGACGTAGTCTGCGCCGATCAGGTCGAAGGCGCAGCTCTCGGAGGCCACGAGCCAACTCCCTTTCAGATGTCCGAGACAGAGCGGCCGGAACCCGTAGGGGTCCCGCGCGGCGATGACGCTCCGGTCGGTCAGGAGCACGACCGAGAAGGCGCCCCGGATCTGGTTCAGCGCATCCACGACGCGCGCGAGCATCGTGTCGCCGCGCGAATGCGCGATCAGGTGGATGATCACCTCGCTGTCGGTTGTGGACTGGAAGATGGCCCCGTAGGCCTCCAGCTCGTTCCGCAGCATCACCGCGTTGATGAGGTTGCCGTTGTGCGCGAGCGCGAGGTTCCCCAGCGCGAAGTTCACGGTCAGGGGCTGGACGTTCTTGAGGTTGCTGTCGCCCGCCGTCGAGTAACGGTTGTGGCCGATCGCCATGTGGCCGGGCAGCCGCCGGAGCACCGACTTGGTGTAGATGTCGGCGACGAGCCCCATCGCCTTCTCGAGATGGAACTGCTCGCCGTCGGAGGAGACGATGCCCGAGCCCTCTTGCCCGCGATGCTGGAGCGCATAGAGGCCGAGGTAGGTCAAGTTAGCGGCCTCTCGGTGGCCGTAGATGCCGAAGACCGCGCACTCCTCGTGGAGCTTGTCGGGGCCCAGCCGTAAGGCGCGAGGCGTCAGGCGTGGCCTGATCGGACGACCGTGTCGGGACGAACTCATACCCCTTACCCCGAACGCGCTCACCCCTTACGATTGCACGAGCGCCCGCTCCAGACCGCGGCCCCACCGGTCCGCGAGCAGGGACAGCGGCGCCTCGATCCGGCAGGCGCCCCCCCAGCGATCCGCCGCCACCTCGATGACGAGCCGGTCGCCGCCGACCTCCCCGATGGCTTCGGCCGGGATGCCGGCGTCGCGCGCCGCCTTGAGGACCGCCCCGGCTTCGCCGGCGCGACAGGACAGCACGACCCGCGACTGACTCTCGCCGAACAGCAGCGCGTCACGCCGCAACCCGTTCGCCGTCAATCTTACCACAGCCCCCAGGGGCTCCGCCGGTCCGGACAGGCACGCCTCCGCCAGCGCCACCGCCAACCCGCCATCCGAGCAGTCATGCGCCGACTGGACCATTCCGTCGCGGATCAACCGGCGCACGCAGGCCTGGACCGCCTTCTCCCGCTCCAGGTCGAGCTGCGGCGGGGAGCCCTGCTCTTTGTGGTGCGCGACGCGCAGATATTCCGTGCCCCCCAGGTCCTCCTTCGTGTCGCCCAGGAGAAGGATGACATCCCCGGCCCGTTTAAACCATTGGGTCATCACCCGGTCGGCCGGCTCGATCACGCCGACCATGCCGAGGATCGGCGTTGGGTAGATCGAGAGCCCGTTGGTCTCGTTGTAGAAGCTTACGTTGCCGCTCACGACCGGAACGCCGAAGGCCTCGCAGGCGTCCTTGAGGCCCTCGATGCAGAGGACGAACTGCCACATGATGTCCGGCCGCTCGGGGTTGCCGAAGTTCAGGCAGTCGGTCAGCCCGATCGGCTCGGCGCCTGCGCAAGCCAGGTTGCGCGCCGCCTCGGCGACCACGATCATCGCGCCCAGGTAGGGGTGCAGCACGCAGTAGCGGCCGTTCCCGTCCGTCGTCATCGCGAGCGCCTTATTCGTCCCCTTGACGCGGATCACCGCGGCGTCCGAACCTGGCCGCACCAGCGTGTTGGTGCGGACCATGTGATCGTATTGCCGATAGACCCAGGCCTTGCTCGCGATCGTGGGCGACTCGAGGAGGGTCAGCAAGATGGCGGTCGGGTCCTGCTTGAGCGGCAGGTCGGGCAGCGCGTCCAAGTTCAGCGATTGGAGGAGTTCCTGGTAGGCCGGCGGGGCGTGGGGCCGCTCGTACCGCGGGCCGTCCTCGGCGAGTGCCCGGGCGGGGACCTCGGCGACGACGATCCGATCCCCCTGCGGGCCGGCATCCCGCACGCGGAGGACCCCATCCGCCGTCACCCGTCCCACGACCGCCGCGTCCAGCTCCCATTTCCGGCAGATCGCCAGGACCTCGTCCTCGCGCCCCTCTTTGGCGATCAGGAGCATCCGCTCCTGCGACTCGGAGAGCAGGACCTCGTAGGGCGTCATGTCCGGCTCGCGGCGCGGCACCTGGGCCAGGTCCAGCTCGATCCCCGTCCCGGCGCGCGAGGCCATCTCGCAGGAGGAGCTGGTCAGCCCCGCCGCGCCCATGTCCTGAATGCCAACGAGCAGGTCCTTGTCCATCAATTCCAGGCAGGCTTCCAGGAGCAGTTTCTCCGTGAAGGGGTCGCCCACCTGGACGGTCGGCCGCTTGGCCTCCGACGCTTCGTCGAAGGTATCCGAGGCCATCGTGGCCCCGTGGATCCCGTCGCGGCCGGTCTTGGACCCCACATAGATCACCGGGTTGCCCACCCCCAGCGCGGCGCCCTTGAACAGCCGGTCCTTCCTGGCGAGGCCGAGACAGAAGACGTTGACCAGCGGGTTCTGGCTGTAGATTTCGTGGAAAACCGCCTCGCCACCGACCGTGGGAATCCCGGTACAGTTACCGTAGGCCGAAATGCCGGCCACGACGCCCTTAAACAGATGCCGATTGAGCGGCCGGTCGAGCGGCCCGAAGCGCAGGGAGTCCAGGAGCGCCACCGGCCGCGCACCCATGGTGAAGATGTCCCG
>CAZTUO010000096.1:0-10375 GCA_964616355.1 uncultured Nitrospira sp. | reverse complement strand
GCCGAAGGAGGCCGCCGCCTGATTCCATTTACACACTTCTTGACAAGACCTCTCGTGTGACTTGTTCCACCGACAATAACCATGACAGGTTATGTCTGAGGGCATCTAACTATTAAGTCTGCTGCGGGCTACCGTCCAGCATAACACGGCAACCCTCAGTACTCTGATGGGAGGGAAGTCTCCTTGGAAATCCAACACTTCTTCAAAATTGTGTCCTTTAGCGCCGGGCGGGATAGACTGCGAGTTCCGCAGTCTATCCGGCTATCAGCCCGCAGTCTCTCCCAGCCACTCACGTGGAGTCACAGGCGGTCTGCCGGGCTATCCACTCCCTTGCCGCCGCGATTCAACACATACGTATAGATCATCGTTGTGCTGACATCCTTGAGTCCCAGGAGCTCCTGGACCGTCCGGATGTCGTACCCGTCCTCTAGGAGATGCGTCCTAAACGAATGCCGGAAGGTGTGGCAACTGGCCGGCGTGGCGAGCCCGGCGTGACGGCTTTGTGGAGGGACCGCCAATCCGCCGGAGCGGAGCCCCGGCCCTGTCACATGGACAGCTTCTCCGCCACGTTGCGCATCTGCACGCCGTGGACGAGCGAGGCGCCGCCGCGGATGGCGCAGGCGACGTGGACCGCCTCGGTCATCTCCTCGATGTTCGAGCCCTTCTCGAGGCAGGCCTGGGTGTACGCGTCAATGCAGTAGGGGCACTGGACCGCGTGCGCGACCCCCAAGGCGATCAGCGCCTTCTCCCGCTCGGTGAGCGCGCCCTCCGCGAAGACGGCGGCGTAGTAGCTCGAAAACTTCTCCCACAGCTCCTTGTTCCCCTTGCCCATGTCGGCGAACTTGCTCAGGTCGTGGGGATGGTAGTAGGTCTCCATAGCGAACTCCCGTGAAGGGTGACGCGTGACCAGTGATAGATGAGAGGTTCCCGGTGGTGGGCTGGGGGCCGAAGCGCTTGGGTCACCCGTCACCGGTGTCAGGCGTGACCTGGCGGATCCGGCTCCGCCTGGTCCAGGATCTCCGCAAACCGGGTGCCGACCAGGCCCGTGACCTTGGCCATGAGGTCGGACAGCTCCTTCCATTCCTCGGGTTTGAGGTCGAGCTTCATCTGGGGATGAATTCCCCACTGGGCGCTCACCTTCCGCCCCTCCCGCGCAACCACAACCTTCAGCAGCTCCACCTCGCTCGCTGGTTCGGCTCGCTCGCCGGCCGACCCGTTCGACCCGTTGCCCGGGCCCTCTGGGGGAACCTGACTGGCCATCGCGCACCTCTTCGGTTGAAAGGCGTGGAGGACATCTTATCGCATCTGTCTCCGCCCTGTATATGCGGGCGCCCCCGGCGGCCTGGCCGCGCGTCACAGATGATACGGGTCTGCTAAACAATAGACTTGACATTTCATGTCATGACTCGTATTGTTCGCGACCTAGAATGTTCATTCATACGACTGAGCCTCCCCCATGAGCCAGCGGTCCTTGCGCAAGACCCGGGAGCTCGAGTGGCGGCGCCGCGACATTCTTGACGCGGCCGAGCGCCTCTTCTCCAAGCAGGGCTACTTCAACACCAGCATGGTCCAGATCGCGGAAGCGGCCGAGTTCGCCATCGGGACCGTGTACCAGTTCTTCAAGAGCAAGGAAGACATCTACCTCTCCCTCGTCGAGTCCAAGATGGACGAGTTCGCCGGGCTGATGGATGAGCGCCTGGCGGCGGCGCGGTCGGCGACGGAGAAGGTCGGCGCGGTGATCCGAACGAAGCTGGAGTACTTCGAGCGCAACCGGGACTTCTTCCGGATCTACATCTCCGAGTGGAGCGGGTTCGAGTGGACGATGAAGAGCGCGTTCGGCGAGCGTTGCTGGAAGCGCTACCAAGCCCAGCTCGACCTGGTCGCGGGGGTGATCCGCGAGGGGGTCCACCGGGGCGAGTTCCGGCCCGTGGACCCGGCGGAGGCGGCCTTCGCGCTCCATGGGATGCTGAACTCGACCATCTACCTCTGGATGCTGCAGGCCCGGCCGTCCGAATCGCTGGTGGGGAAGAGCGGCTCGCTGATCGAGCTGTTCCTCCACGGCGCCGGCACGCCGGCGTCCCGCCGGAAGGGGGCATCATGACCCGCCGGGCCGGCTGGACGCTGGTCGCGACGGTCCTCCTGCTCGTCGCCGCCGCGCCCGTCCTCATGAACCTGGGCCGCGAGGGGCCGGAGGCGCCACCGGCTGCCCAATCTGTCCAGGCGCCCGCCCAACCGCCCGCTTTCGCTCTGCCGGTCGAGGTGGCCGCGGTGACCCTCGGGCGCGTGACCGAAGCCGCCACCGCCGTCGGCACGCTCCAGGCGAACGAGTCGGTCATGATCCGGCCGGAGATCCCGGGCCGCGTCACTCGCATCAACTTCCGCGAGGGCCGGCCGGTCGAGCAGGGCGTGGTGCTCTTCGAGCTGGACTCGGCGGAGCTGGAGGCCGAGCTGGCGCAGGCGGCCGCGTCGCTGGAGATCGCGCGCCTGAACTACGAGCGCGCGCAGAAGCTGATTGTCAACGACAACGTGTCCCAGCAGGAGCACGACCAGGCCGCGACCACCTTCAAGTCCGCCCAGGCCAACTACAAGCTGTATCAGGAGCGGCTCGCCAAGACCCGGATTGTGGCCCCCTTCGCCGGGTACCTGGGCCACCGGCGCATCTCGCCGGGCGATTACGTCCAGGCCGGTCGCGACCTGGTCAACCTCGAGGACCTGTCCGTGCTCAAGATTGACTTCCGCATCCCAGAGACGCTCTTCAGCCGCCTGCGCGTCGGGCAGCGGGTGGAGGTCGCGGTGGATGCCTTCCCCGGGCAGGTGTTCGAAGGGCGGGTCTATTCGATGGACCCGCGCGTGGACGAGGTGACCCGCACGGTCCCGGTGCGTGCCCGCATCCCGAATCCGCAGGCGAGGCTGCGGCCCGGCATGTTCGCGCACCTCCGGCTGGTCCTGGGGGTCATCGAGTCGGCGCTCCTGATCCCGGAGGAAGCGGTCGTGCCCCACCAGGCACAGACCTTCGTCTTCCGGGTCGCGGACGGGCTGGCGAAGCAGACCGAGGTGAAGCTGGGCGTCCGCGAGCGCGGCCTCGTGCAGGTGGTCAGCGGCCTCGATGCCGGGGATCAGGTGATTAAGGCCGGGCTCGAAAAGATCCGGGACGGGATGCCGGTCCAGGCGGTGCGACACCCGTGAAGCTCTCCGAGGCCTCCTTCAAGCGGCCGGTCCTGGCCACGGTGATGGCCCTCGTGCTCGTCCTGTTCGGGCTCATCTCGTTTGGCCACCTCTCGGTGCGGGAGTACCCCGACATTGACCCGCCGGTCGTCTCCGTGCGCACCGTGTACCCAGGCGCGAGCGCCCAGATCACGAGCGAGTTCGAGCTGACGCGCGACGCGGCCGCGGCCGCGCGCTTCATCGCCTCGTACCGGAACCGATGGACGTCCGCGGCCGCGTCTCGCGGGCCCGGGGGCAGCTCCCGGACGACATCGAGGAGCCGATCATCTCGAAGGTGGAAGCCGACGCGAACGCGATCCTCTGGCTGGCCTTCTCTAGCGACCGCCACTCGCCGCTGGGGATCACCGACTTCGCCGAGCGCTACGTTAAGGACCGGCTCTCTAGCCTGCCGGGCGTCTCCTACGTGATGATCGGGGGCGAGCGCCGGTACGCCATGCGGATCTGGCTGGACAAGGACCGGCTGGCCGCCCGCCAGCTCACCGTCCAGGACGTCGAGGACGCGCTCCGGACCCAGAACGTCGAGATCCCCTCCGGCCGCATCGAGAGCGCCCGCCGCGAGTTCAGCGTCCGGACGCGCGGCGACCTCACCACGCCCGAGCAGTTCGACCAGATCATCCTCGGCTCCAGCCAGGGCTACCCGATCCGCCTGCGGGACGTGGGCTCCGCGGAGCTGGGCGCGGAGGACGACCGGAATAGGGTCCGCGTGAACGGGAAGCCGGCGGTCGGCCTCGGCGTCGTCAAGCAGTCGAAGGCCAACACGCTGGCGGTCGCGATCCCGGCCTCGATCATCAGCACGTTCACGATCATGTACGCCCTGGGCTTCTCGCTCGACGTGCTCGCGCTGCTGGGGCTCGTGCTGGCGATCGGGCTCGTGGAGGGCAACGCCATCGTCGTGCTGGAGAACGTCCATCGCCGGATCGAGCGGGGCGAGCCGCTGTTGCAGGCGGCGCTGGCCGGCAGCCGCGAGATCGGTTTTGCAGTGGTCGCCCCAACGGCGGCGATGATCCTGGGGGCGGTGCCCCTGGCCCTGGCGGCCGGGGCGCTGGCGGAGGCAGAGAAGGCAGCGCGCGCGGCTGGCCTGCCGGCGGGGGCGCCGCTCCCGGAACACGTGGGCCGCTAGGGACGCTCGGAGAAGGTTGCCATGAAGCCTCAAGCGATCATTCGCCTCGTCCGCCTCCTCATCGGCCTGGGGCTCTTCTGGGCCGGCCCGATGCTGGAGCCGGCGCGGGCCGCGGAGCCTGAGCCCCCCGAGCTCGGGCTGAGCCTGCACGACGCCATCCAGGCGGCTCTGGACAACAACCCGACCGTGCGGCTGTTCCGGGAGAAGATCCAGGCCGCCCGCGGGGTCGCTCAGAACCGCCTGGGAGCGCTGCTCCCGAACCTTTCCGGCAATTACAGCGCGACCCGGCGCACCTTCTTCCTGGGGACCTTCGGCATCACTGGCGGGGTCGTCGGGCCATTCGATGTCTTCGATACCCGGGGCGCGCTGACCCAGAACCTCTTCAGCCTCAGCTTGATCCAGCGGTGGCAGGCGGCCCGGGCCGGAATCGAGGTCGCGGAGCTGGAGGCGGAGGCGAACAGGCGCGACACGATGGCGACGGTCGGGCTGCTCTATGTGGAAGCCCTGAGGGCCGAGGCGGCCGTGAAGGCCAGCGAGGCGAACATCGAGCTGAACCAGCAGCTCCTCAAGCTGGCCCAGGACCGGAAGGCGGCCGGCTTGGCGACGGGGCTGGATGTCACCCGCGCCCAGGTCCAGCTCGAGAACGAGCGGCAGCGGCTGCTGGCCGCGCAGAACCAGCGCGAGCGGGCGAAGCTGAACCTGATCCGCGCGATCGGGATTGACTTCGACGTGCGCCTGGTCCTCACCGACGAGCTGAAACTGGTCGAGGTCCCGGAGGAACCCTGGCAGCAGGTCCTGACCGCGGCACGGGCGAACCGGGTCGAGCTGAAGGCCCAGGCCAGGCGGGAGCGGCTGGCGGCCCTGTCCCTCAGCTCGATCACCAGCGAGCGGATCCCCTCGCTCGCGCTCAACGGCGACTACGGGTTCATCGGGGTGGACCCGGACCGGAACTTCGGCACCTACACCGGCGCGCTCGTGCTCAGCGTGCCGGTCTTCGACGGCGGGCAGCGGGAGGGGCGCATCGCCGAGGGGCGCAGCCAGGTCCTGCAAGAGCAAATCCGGACGAAGGACCTCAACGACCAGATCACGCTGGAGGTGCGCGACGCGCTGCTCACGATCGCATCCACGCGGAAGCAGGTGCTGGTCTCGCAGGAGGGCCTGCGACTTGCGCTCAAGGAACTGGAGCTGGCGCGGGAGCGGTTCGCGGTCGGGGTGGCGAACAACATCGAGGTCACGAACGCCCAGACCTCGGTCGCGCGGGCGCGCGACAACCTGATCGAGGCCCTCTCCAACTTCAACGCTGCCCGCATCAACCTCGCCCGCGCGCGCGGGCAACTCGAGCAGCTCTACTGAGTGCCGCCGCGGCAAGGAGGTCCACTCGCCCCGGCGGCCCCCGGGCGGGGCGGCTCGCCGCCTTGCAGCACCGCCAGCATCTCACCGTGGATGAGGCCGTTGCTCGCGACGAGCTGCTCGCCGTAGATGGAATGGGCCTGCCCGCGGAAGTCGGTGACGTGGCCGCCCGCCTCCCGGACGATCACGACCCCCGCCGCCATGTCCCAGGGATGCAGCTTCAGCTCCCAGAATCCGTCGAAGCGCCCGGCCGCGACGTAGCAGAGGTCCAGCGCGGCGGCGCCGGTCCGCCGCACCCCCTGCGCGCGTAGGGCGAAGCGGGCGAAGTGGTCCAGGTTGTTCTCCGGGCTCTCTCGGATGTCGTAGGCGAACCCCGTGACGAGGAGCGCGGCGTTCAGGGTCACCACGCGCGACACCCGCAACCGCTCGCCGTTGAGCCAGGCGCCCCAGCCGGCCTCGCCGACGAACAGCTCGTCCCGCGTCGGGTCGAAGACCACACCGAGCATCGGCCGCCTCTCGACCTCCAGCCCGATCGAGACACCGTAGGCGGGAAAGCCGTGTGCGAAGTTGGTCGTGCCGTCCAGCGGGTCAATGACCCAGCGGTAGGGGGACGCCCGGGTAGCCTGAAGCCCCCCTCCTCGCCGAGGACCTCGTGGTCGGGGAACGCTTTCCGCAGGGCTGCGACGATGGCCGCCTCAGCTCGCCGGTCCGCGTCCGTGACCAGGTTCACGGCGTTCTTGTGCTCGACGCGAAACCCGCGCCGGGCGTGCTCCTGGAGGATCGCGCCCGCGAGCCGCGCCGCGGCTATGGCCGCCTCCCGGGCCGCCTCGCGCAGACGTCCGTCGAGCGGCTGGGATTCTCCGTGACTACTCACCGGCCACCGTTCCCCGACCACGAGCCGTGCCGGCGGCCCTTGCCATCGCGGCGCCGGCCGGCCTATCCTGCTGCCGTGCGTTGGAGCTAGAACGATCGCATGCCCATGGCAACACCGCCGCCCGATCCCATTCACGTTCTCCGCGACGACTTCCGGCGATGCCTGGAGACCTTCTACGCGAGCCTGAAGCTCGCCCCGCCGTACCATAGCGTCGAGCAGGCGATCGCGCACCTGACCAGCGCGTTGAAGGCGCTGGAGCCGGCGGAGCGCGAGCGGGTCGCCGCCGACCCCGCCCGGCGGTGGGACCTCTACCGGCGGGCCTTCCTCGAGTCCGGCCTGAGCCAGAAGCACCGGGGGATCATTGCGGGGCTCGTCCGCTCGCAGCAAACCGGCGACCTGCCGCCGGACTATCAGTCGTTCCTTGACGCGTTCGTGTCCTGAGCGCCCCGCCAGGCGCTGGCCGCGGGCGGCTCGCCCGTTAACGCGGCGCGAAGCTCCTCATAGGCCTGCATAAACCGGTGATCTTCAAGGCGGTAGGCCAGCGAGACGACGATCAGGCCAAAGGCCAGGACGAGGAGCCCGAGCCCCGCGATGCCCAGGCCCATCAGCATGCCGAGGAGCGACGAGAGGCCCCCGTTCAGCAGGTACGCGACCACGAAGGCGACCGTGCCCACCGCGACCACGGCGAACCAGGCCAGGGTGATGACGGCCGACGACCAGGGCACGCGCTTGGCGCAGACCAGGCGCGCGGCCTCGCCGTCCGTCACCAGCTCGATCGAGCCTTTGATCGGCCAGGCCGTCCGGAACCGCAGGGCCAAGAGCCGGTACTGTGGGCGGAGGAGGATCCGGCGCTCTGTGCGGAAGAGGCGGGCGATCCCGTGGGGCAACGCGAGCACGTCCTGCGGGCCGAAGCGCGCCGCGACCGCGCGCACCGCGAGGGGTAGCCGGTCCTCCCGCCGGGCGACCGGGCATCCGTAGCGGCTCGCCGGCGCCGTCAGGCTGGTGAAGTGGATCCAATCCCCGAGCACGAGCGCGACGAGCAGGAGACCTCCGAACAGGCCGGCGAGCAGCATGGGCGTACGATAGCACAGGGGGCGACGGCCGGAAAAGGCGGCGGGCCCCGGGGACGCCGCGCATCCGCGCCAGGGGCGGTCTTCCAAGGGGCTCATGTGTTGACTCCGTGCGGAAACTTGGCTACAGTAAGCGCGGTTTTTTGGGTCAGGCGGGCCTTCCGATCAAGCTTCACCATCCGGTTCCCCGCCTCGGGACGACCTCTCGACGCTGCCGCACAGGCAGGACATCCTGGCTGGCCGTGACGCCGCCGGGAGGGCATAGCTCGGGGAGGCAGAGCATCAATGGATCCGAAGAAAATCGAGCGGGTGTACTCGAACTATGCAGGATTCTACGACCAGATCTTCGGCAGGATCTTCCATGAATCTCGGGAGGCCGCCGTCCGCAACCTGAAAATTCGGCCGGGCGAGCGTATCCTGGAGGTCGGGGTGGGCACCGGCCTGTCCCTGCCGCTGTACCCGGCCACCTGCAAGGTGGTCGGGATTGACCTGTCCACGGGCATGTTGAAGAAGGCGGAGGAGCGCATCGAGCGGCACCGGCTGCGCCACATCGAGCTGTTCAGGATGGACGCGGGGCAGATGGAGTTCCCCGACGACAGCTTCGATACGGTCATGGCGGCCTATGTGGTGACCGCCGTGCCTGACTACCGGAAAGTGGTCACCGAGATGATCCGCGTGTGTCGCCCCGGCGGCCGCATCATCATGCTCAATCACTTCAGCAACGGCAACAAGCTCATCGCGGCGGTGGAAAAGGTCATCTCGCCGCTCTGCAAGCACATCGGCTTCCGGACCGACCTGTCGCTGGACAACGTGCTCGCCGGCACCTCTCTGTTGGTCGCCCGCAAGGAAAAGGTCAACCCCTTCCGGTTCTGGCATCTGGTCGAATGCGTCAACGGCAAGAACGGCTCGGCCGCCTGCACGCATTAGCGCGTTCGCAGCGGGGGTCTGTGGGGATGGGGCGGGGCCACGCGGATCGCCGTCGGGGCTCCGCTTCAGGGACTGAGGCCGAGGCTGTGCCCTTCCAGCCATTCGTCCCGATCGAGCACGACGTTCCCGGCCAAGCAGGTGCCGGGGAATTGGCGCGTGATCAGGTCAGCCAGCGCGGCGAGCAGGCGGTTGCTGAGCCTTCCTTCTTCGGCCGCGCGCAACGAGATCCCGAACGTCCGGCCGTCCAGCGGGCCGAAGGTCTGGATGGACACGACGCCGCGCGGCTCATCCGGCGCGCCGGCCAACACGAGACAGCCTTCCCAACGGATAAGCGGATGCGCCGGGCTCGACCGCTTGGCCGCGCGCCAGGCGCAGGGCAGCCCAGCCCGATCGAGGTGGTCGAGGAACCAGGATACCGGCGGCAGGTCCCCGCGCTCAGCCTGGAAGGTCCACTCGAGCCGGCCCCGCGGCACCAGCCGGCCTGTCCCGGGCCGCGAGACTTCCTCGATTTCCGCCTCGTCGCAGATCACGTACAGCTCGCCCCGGGGGTCGAACCAGAACCGCAGCCGCCCGCCGGACGCCTCCGCGTGGAGCGTCCCGATCTCCGAGCAGTCCGCGCCCTCCTGCTCGAAGATCGAGAAATCGGTCACCCCGGTCATGGTGAGCTTCGCGACGCGGGTCATCGAAAAGGCGCCGCCTGCCGCCCGCATGGGCAGCTCGTACTGGATGACGGCGGTGATGGTGGTGGTGGCGGTGACCTCGCGGCCCGAGGCCTCGTCGAACAGGCGGTGCTTGTGCACGTGCAGGTCGGTGATCTGCCCGCCCTGGAAGGCGTTTGCGTGCTCCAGCAGGAGGGCCAGGTCCTCCGCGCTGCGAATGCGGCGCGACATGTGACCATTCTAGCGCACAACGGAGGGGAAGGACCACTGGAGAGTTGTCGCATCCGCCGGCCGCGGCCGGGCACCGAGGTCCCCATCCAGGAGAGGCGCTGATGGAGCGGCGCGCCCTCTGCCTCCAGCATGTCCCCTTCGAAGGCCCCGGCGCCTTCGCGCCGCTGCTGGCGCAGCGGGGCTATCGGCTCGATCCCCGCCTGGTCCCAGCTGAGGGGCTGCCGACGGCGCCGGGTGACTTCTTGCTCGTCATGGGCGGACCGATGTCGGTCAACGATCCGGAGCCCTGGATCCGGGAGGAAATCGAATTCCTCAAGCTAGCCGTCCAGGCCGGCGTCCCCGTGCTCGGCGTCTGCCTCGGGGCGCAGCTCCTGGCGCGCGCGCTAGGCGCGACGGTCCGGCCGGGGCCCGGGCTCGAAGTCGGCATGACGCCCGTCCACCTGACCGAGGATGGCCGCCAGGACCCGGTGTTCGGCACGTTCCCCGACCCCTTCGAGGTCTTCCAGTGGCACGGGGAGGGCTTCGACCTCCCCGCCGGCGCCGTCTCGCTCGCCCGGTCCGCGCACTATCCCTGCCAGGCCTTCCGGTACGGCGAGCGAGCCTACGGGCTCCTGTTCCATCTGGAGATGGAGCGGGCCGGCATCGAGGCGCTCTGCCGGGCCTGTCCCGGCGATCTCCGGCGCGCAAAGCTGGATGCGGCGACCCTGCTCGCCCGTGCCGCGCCAGTCCTGCCCCGCCAGCACGAATGGGCGACCCGTCTCCTCGGTCGCCTCACGCCGCCCGTACGTTGATTGCAGGGCTTCTTCTGCAGTACCCTGTGCGGACCGAGCTGAGCGTAGTGACGGAAAGGAGCGACTGCATGGCCGGATTCCCGATCGAGTATGCCGGACGGATCAAATCCCTGCCCCCCTATCTCTTC
>CAZTUO010000095.1:0-10412 GCA_964616355.1 uncultured Nitrospira sp. | reverse complement strand
CTGTAGTACTCGCGGGCGATCTGCCGGGTGATGTCGCGCTCCCGCAGGGGGGCGGGCTTGGGCCGTTCCATGGTTAGCCTCTTAGCTCGCAGCGCATAGCTGGCAGCAAGCAGCCGGGAACGCAGAGCTATTTGCTGTTCGCTGCATGCGGTTCGCTCGCCTAGAGATAAATCTCCGCGCCTGCCTTCCGGAACTCCTCCGCCTTCTCCTTGAGGCCGAGCTGGATCGCCTCCTGCTCGTCGAGCTGCTTGTGCGCGGCGTAGTCGCGCACGTCCTGGGTGATCTTCATCGAGCAGAAGTGCGGGCCGCACATCGAGCAGAAGTGGGCCAGCTTGGCCGCCTGGTCCGGGAGCGTCGCGTCGTGGTAGGCCCGGGCCGTGTCCGGGTCCAGGGAGAGGTTGAACTGGTCCTCCCACCGGAACTCGAAGCGGGCCTTCGAGAGCGCGTTGTCGCGAGCCTGGGCGCCGGGATGGCCCTTCGCGAGGTCCGCGGCGTGCGCGGCGATCTTGTACGCGATCACCCCGGCCTTCACGTCCTCCTTGGTCGGCAGCCCGAGGTGCTCCTTGGGCGTGACGTAGCAGAGCATCGCGCAGCCGTACCAGCCGATCAGCGCCGCCCCGATCCCGGAGGTGATGTGGTCGTAGCCCGGCGCGATGTCGGTGGTCAGCGGCCCGAGCGTGTAGAAGGGCGCCTCGTGGCACGCCTGGAGCTGCTTCTCCATGTTGACCTGGATGAGGTGCATGGGCACGTGGCCGGGCCCCTCGATCATGACCTGCACGTCGTGCCGCCAGGCGATCTTCGTCAGCTCGCCCAGCGTCTCCAGCTCCGCGAACTGCGCGGCGTCGTTCGCGTCCGCGATCGAGCCGGGCCGCAGGCCGTCCCCCAGGCTGAAGGAGACGTCGTAGGCCTTCATGATCTCGCAGATCTCCTCGAAGTGCGTGTAGGCGAAGTTCTCCTGGTGGTGCGCCAGGCACCACTTCGCGTGGATGGACCCGCCGCGCGAGACGATCCCCGTTAGCCGGTCGGCGGTGAGCGGGATGTGCTGGAGCCGGACGCCCGCGTGGATCGTGAAATAGTCCACCCCTTGCTCCGCCTGCTCGATGAGTGTGTCCCGATAGATCTCCCAGGTCAGCTCCTCGGCCTTGCCGCCCACCTTCTCCAGGGCCTGGTAGATCGGGACGGTGCCGATGGGCACGGGCGCGTTCCGGATGATCCACTCGCGGGTCTCGTGGATGTGCTTGCCGGTCGAGAGGTCCATCACCGTGTCCGCGCCCCAGCGGATGGCCCAGATCATCTTCTCGACCTCCTCCTCGATGGAGGAGGCGACGGCCGAGTTCCCGATGTTGGCGTTGATCTTGACGAGGAAGTTCCGGCCGATGATCATCGGCTCGAGTTCCGGGTGATTGATGTTCGCGGGGATGATCGCGCGGCCGCGCGCCACCTCGTCGCGGACGAACTCGGGGGTGATCCGCTGCGGAATCCGTGCGCCCCAGGCCTGGCCAGGGTGCTGTGCCCAGAGCCGGCCGTCTCCAGCGCCGCTGCGAGAGGCTGCCTGCGCGCGCGCCAACTCGCGGGACTGGTTCTCGCGGATGGCGATGTACTCCATTTCCGGCGTGATGATGCCCTTGCGCGCGTAGTGCATCTGGGTCACGTTCCGGCCGGGTTTGGCCCGCCGCGGCTTCCGGAGATGCGGAAACCGGATGGTGGTCAGGGTCGGGTCCGCCGCCCGTCGCCGCCCGTACTCCGATGTGAGGTCGGGCAACTCCTCGGTGTCCCCCCGCATGACGATCCACTGGAGCCGCAGCGGCGCCAGGCCGGCCCGAATATCAATCGTCACCTCGGGGTCCGTGTAGGGGCCGGAGGTGTCGTACACCGTCACCGGCGGGTTGGGAACAGGGGGCCCGCCGTTGGCTGTGCGCGTGGGCGTCAACGTGATCTCGCGCATGGGCACCCGCACGCCGGGCATCGAGCCGTCCACGTAGACCTTGCGGGAGGCCGGAAAGGGCTGGGTCGTGATCGCCGGCCCGGCGGGCCCGTGGCCGTTACCGGATGTTGCGGGGGTGGCGTCGGAGTCGCTCATGGACGTGTCCTTTCTGTCAAGAAGCCGTCAGCCTTCAGCTTCGGAAGTCCTAGACGAGGGTTGACGACCGGGGGCGGCCGCCCAAACAAAAAAGCCGCACCAGCAGAGGGTGCGGCCCACCGGGTCCGTCGCGACACTGCGCTCGTCGCTTCCCTACGCTGGTATTATCCAGGTCAGGTTCGAAGGGTCGTCCGAAACCGGACTCTCAGCCGTGAGGCGCCCCCAGCTATGACGCCGTGATCGTACACCCCAGGTTTTCTGCTTGTCAATCGGCCATTGGGCCTATCCGCTACGACCGTTGGGCGCATGGAGCCGGGACGCGGGAGCCTGCGGGCGTCCGTGGTCCGTGACGGGACGCCATCGAACCGGGAGACGCGCGGCGGGGCCTGCCTCGACGTTGATTGTGTAGGCGGGCTTGGCGTAGAATGCCCCTTCGTATCGCACCCGCTGTGCTGGCGCCGATGCCGGCGGTGCACGGGCAGGGAACGAGATAAGCAGATGACCGGATACGAGACGGAGCCTGTGGCGTGAAGACGCTCGAAGCCGCACCACTGACCATCGGCGAGTACCGTACCCTCTCCCCGGAGGAGCTGGCTGCGCGCACCGCGGCGGCCAAGCGCGCGCTCGGGGATCGGGTCCTCGTGCTGGGCCACAACTACCAGCGCGACGAGGTGATCGAGCACGCCGACTTCCGCGGGGATTCCCTGCGGCTCGCCAAGCTGGCGGCCCAGCACGCGGAGCGCCCCTACGTGGTCTTCTGCGGCGTCCACTTCATGGCCGAGACGGCCGACATCCTGAGCCGCTCGCAGCAGACGGTCATCCTGCCGGACCTGGCTGCCGGCTGCTCGATGGCTGACATGGCCGCCATCGAGCAGGTGGACCAGTGCTGGGAGGCCTTGGGCCGGGTTCTGCCGGTGGAGGAGACGGTCACGCCGGTCGTCTACGTGAACTCGGCGGCGGTGCTCAAGGCCTTTTGCGGCGAGCACGGCGGGATCACCTGCACGTCGTCCAACGCGCGGGCGGTGATGGAATGGGCCTGGGCACGCCGGGAGAAGATCCTCTTCTTTCCCGACGAGCACCTGGGCCGCAACACCGCGAACCGCATGGGCCTGCCACGCGACCAGATGCTCGTCTGGGACCCCTATCTGCCCCGGGGAGGGCACAGCGCGGAGGCGATCAGAAAGGCCCGGCTCCTCCTCTGGAAGGGGCACTGCAGCGTCCACCAGATGTTCCAGCCGGCGCACGTGGACTATTTCCGCAAGCAGTACCCGGACGGCCGGGTGATCGTCCACCCCGAGTGCCACGAGGACGTCGTCAACAAGGCCGATCTGGTCGGCTCCACCGAGTTCATCATCCAGACCGTCCGCGCAGCCCCGGCCGGGACGACCTGGGCGGTGGGGACCGAGCTGAATCTCGTCAACCGGCTCAAGCGCGAGCAGCCGGACAAGCGCATCTTCTTCCTCTCCTCCACGGTCTGCCAGTGCGCCACCATGTTCCGGATTGACGCCCCGCACCTCTGCTGGGCGATGGAGAATTTGGCCGAAGGTCGCGTCGTCAACCGGATCGTCGTGCCGGACGACGAGAAGGTCTGGGCCAAGGTCGCGCTGGACCGCATGATGGAAATTAGCTAGTAGCCGATAGCGAATAGCTGATAGCTCACCCTGCTGTTCGCTGTGGGCTGCCCGCTCCTTGCTATAAGCCATGGATTACAAGGCCACGCTGAACCTGCCCCGCACCGACTTCCCGATGAAGGCCAACCTGCCCCAGCGGGAGCCGGAGCTGCTGGCCTGGTGGGAGCGCGAGCGGCTGTATGAGCGCATTCAGGAGGCTCGCCGCGACCGGCCGCTCTACGTCCTCCACGACGGTCCGCCCTACGCGAACGGCCGGATCCACATCGGCCACGCGCTGAACAAGGTCCTCAAGGACATCATCGTCAAGTCCAAGACGATGGCGGGCTATCGAGCGCCCTACGTGCCGGGGTGGGACTGCCACGGGCTACCGATCGAACATCAGGTGCTGAAGGAGCTAGGGGAGAGGAAGAAGAGCCTCGATCAGCCCGCGATCCGGAAGCTCTGCCGGGAGTATGCGGAGAAGTACTACCGGCTCCAGCGGGACGAGTTCAAACGGCTCGGCGTCCTGGGCGACTGGGAGCGTCCCTACCTCACGATGGACCCGGCCTACGAGGCCGCCATCCTGCGCGAGTTCGGCACGTTCGTCGCGAAGGGAATCGTCTATAAGGGCTTGAAGCCGGTCCTCTGGTGCACGACCGACCAGACCGCGCTCGCGGAGGCCGAGGTCGAGTACGAGGACCACACCTCGCCGTCCATCTATGTGAAGTTTCCGTTCGTGAAGTCGCCCGAGACCCTGGCGGGGCGGGACGGGCTCGGTCTCGCACGGCTGGCCGAAGTGCGGCAGGTATCCGTCGTGATCTGGACGACCACTCCGTGGACCCTTCCTGCGAATCAGGCCATCTGCCTTCATCCGGACATTGATTACGTCTTTGTGAAGGTCGGGGACGAGGCCTTGGTGCTCGCCGAGAAGTTGGTTGACGCGGTCAGCCAGGCTTGCGGGTTCTCGATTGACGATGTGCTCGGCGTGAAGAAGGGGGGCGACCGAACGAATCCATTTGAGGGCCTCGACTGCCGCCGGCCGCTGTCCGCCGGCCTCTCGCCGATCGTGCTGGGCGAGTTCGTCACGCTGGACCAGGGGACCGGCTGCGTCCACATCGCCCCGGGCCACGGCATGGAGGATTACTTGCTCGCGCTCGAGTACAACGCGCCGAGCCATCATGGCGTCCTGTCGCGGCCCCTGGAGATCGTCGTCCCCGTGGACGACCTCGGTCGGTTCACGGACGCCGTGCCGGGCTTCGCCGGGCAACACGTCCTCAAGGCCAATCCAGGCATCATCGAGAAACTGAAGGCGAACGGCGTCCTGCTGGGCCACGGGACAATTGTGCACTCCTATCCCCACTGCTGGCGCTGCAAGAATCCGGTGATCTTCCGGGCGACCGAGCAGTGGTTCGTCTCGATGGACAGACCCTACGAGGGCCGCAGCTTGCGCGAGCGCGCGCTGGAAGAAATTGACCAGCGGGTGCGTTGGATTCCTCCCTGGGGCCGGGACCGCATCCGCGGGATGATCGAGAACCGTCCCGACTGGTGCCTGTCGCGCCAGCGGGTCTGGGGAGTGCCGATTCCGGGCTTCACCTGCGCGGCGTGTAAGACGGTGCTGGCTGATCCCGCGGTGATCGAGCATCTAGCGGCGCTGGTGGAGCGGCGGGGCGCGGACGTCTGGTTCGAGGAGCCGGCGGCGGAGCTGCTCCCCGGCGGGACCACCTGCCGGGCCTGCGGGGGGCGGGCCTTCGAGAAGGAGCAGGACATCCTCGACGTCTGGTTCGAGTCGGGCGTCAGCTACGCGGCGGTGGTCAAACCCCGCGGCTGGGACGCGGATCTGTACCTGGAAGGCTCGGACCAGCACCGGGGTTGGTTCCACAGCGCGCTGCTCGCCTCGGTCACCGCGGACGGGCGGGCGCCCTACCGGGCGGTGCTGACCCACGGCTTCGTCGTGGACGGCAAGGGCGAGAAGATGTCCAAGTCCAAGGGGAACGTCGTCTCGCCCCAGGAGGTCATGAAGGAGTCCGGGGCCGAGATCCTGCGTCTGTGGGTCGCTGCCCAGGACTACCGCGAGGACGTCCGGATCTCCAAGGAGATCCTGTCGCAGCTCGTCGAGGCCTACCGGAAGATCCGCAACACCTGCCGCTTCCTGCTGAGCAACCTCTATGATTTCGACCCGGTCGCTGACCGGGTGCCCGTTGACCGGATGCCGGAGCTGGACCGGTGGGCGCTGCTGCGTCTGGGACGGGTGATCGAGCGCGTCCGGCAGGCGTACGAGGCCTTCGAGTTCCACGTGATCTTCCACGAGCTGAACAACTTCTGTTCGGTGGACCTCAGCGCGATCTATCTGGACATCCTGAAGGACCGGCTCTACACGTTCCGCCGCGACTCGCCGCTCCGGCGCGCGTCGCAGACGGCGATGCTGGAGATCCTCGTCGCGGTGACGAAGCTCATGGCGCCGATCCTGAGCTTCACGGCGGAGGAAATCTGGCGCATCCTCCCCCAGGCGGCCAGGGGCTTGCCCGAGACCTGGAGCGTCCACCTGGCCTCGTTTCCCGCACCGGACGCGCGCTGGGCTGATCCTGGGCTCGAGCAGCGGTGGGGCCGGCTCCTCGAGGTCCGGAGCGTCGTCCAGGCGAAGCTGGAGGAGAAGCGGCGGGGCAAGGTCATCGGCTCGTCCCTGGAGGCCAAGGTGGTGATCGCGGCCGCTCCCGACCGCTACGCCTTCCTGCGGGGGTATCAGCAGGAGCTGCCGGCCCTATTCATCGTGTCGCAGGCCGAGCTGAAGCCGGTCCCGCAGCTTCCGCCGCCTCTGGATTTCACCGTCGAGGTCCTGCGGGCCAGCGGGGCCAAGTGCGAGCGCTGCTGGAACTATCGGGACTCGGTCGGCACCAACTCGGACCATCCGACGCTGTGCGACCGGTGCGTTGAGGCGATCCGGTGAAGGGGAGGACGACCCGGTATGTGATCCTGGCGATGGTCAGCGTCGGGACCATCGTCCTCGATCAGGCGAGCAAGGCCCACATCATGCAGACGATGCGGCTGCATGAATCCATCGCCGTCATCCAGAACTTTTTCAGCCTGACCTACATCCGGAATCCCGGCGCGGCGTTCGGGCTCCTGGCTTCCAGCAGCAACGGCTTCCGGTTGGTGTTCTTCGGTCTCACCTCGCTCTTCGCGCTGGGGTTGCTGGGGACGATCTTTTTCCGCCTGAGCCAGGACGACTGGCTTGGCCAGGTGAGCATCGCCGGGATCCTGGGCGGCGCGATCGGCAACCTGCTCGACCGCATCCGCTACGGGGAGGTCATTGATTTCCTCGACTTCTACATCAACGGCTATCACTGGCCTGCCTTCAACATCGCCGACGCCGCCATCACGGTCGGCGTCTGTTTCCTGATCGTGCACTTCGCCTTCGAGAAGAAGCGTCCGGAGGGGGTGCTGCAGGAAGACCGCCCGTAAGCCGCCGCGCGGCGCCCGGCTCGCCCGCTCAGCCGAGCAGGGTGAAGGCGACCCCTCCAAGCAGGATCCGGTAGTAGGCGAAGACCCGCAGGCTGTGCCGCTTGACGAAATTCAGGAAGGCGGCGATCACGGCCCAGGCGACGAGGAACGACACCAGCAGCCCCAGTCCCAGCGCGAGCAGGTCCTCCCCGGTCAGCAGGTCCCTCGACTTCAGCAGTTTGTAGGTCGTGGCGGCCAGCATCGTGGGCAGCGCGAGGAAGAAGGAGTACTCGGTGGCGAGCTTGCGGTCCATACCGGCCAGCATGGCGCCGACGATCGTCGCGCCGGAGCGGGAGACGCCCGGGATCAGGGACACGCACTGGGCCAGTCCGACCTTGAGGGCATGGCCCAGGCCGACCTGGTCCAGCCGGTCCAGGCGGGCGTCAGGCCGCCGGGCTTCGACGAGCAGGATCGCTACGCCGCCGCCCATCAAGGCGGCCGCCACGGTCCTCGGAGTGAAGAGATAGGCCTCGATCCACTTATGGGTCGCAAGCCCGACCACCGCCGCGGGGACGAAGGCGAGGCCCAGGCCGATCACGAACCGCAGGTTGGGATGCTCGGCAACCGAGCGGCGGAGGGCCTCGGGCCACGGGAGTCCCGCTACGGCACCAGAGGCGGAGGGGCCGGGCCGCACCCAAGTGCGCAGGGCCGCCTGTTCCCGTGCGGCGTTGGCGAGCAGGGTCGCCAGCTTGGCGCGCTCGTAGGCGACCACGGCCAGGATCGAGCCAAGCTGGATGGAGATATCCACGCTGGTGGCTACCTGCCCGGTGAAGCCGAGCCAGGAACCGACCAGAATGAGGTGGCCGGTGGAGGAGACGGGTAAGAACTCCGTCAGCCCCTCCACCAGGCCCAGGAGCGCTGCGAGGGCGGGGCTCCACTTGTCCATCGTTGCGCTGTGCCTCGGCGAAAGTCCAGACTGCCGGTCCATCGGAGGACGGCTTCCGGGCAAGGTCGCGGCATCATCACAGACTGTCTGGGGAGGAGTCAAGGCGATCCGGTGACCTGCGCCGCGAGGGCGCTCCCGCCCGCGGCGCGCCGCGGAGCGGGCCCGGCTATTGACAAACCCTGGCCGATGGACTACACAACAATGACTTCCACGAACGGAGGGGGTCAGCCTCGAAGCCCCAAGGGTGCGCCGGGTTGGTCGTGTCAGGGACGGACGCGGGGAGGTACGTATGAAGTATGTCGTGAGAACTGGCGCGGTCTTCATCGTCATGCTGGCGGCGGCCGGATGCATGGTCTCTAAGGACAAGTACCAGCAGGCTGTCCGGGAGGCGGAAACCGCGAAGGCCAACCTGGAAGATGTTCAGACCCGCAAGGCGGTGCTCGAGCAGGAAGTCAAGAAACTCAAAGACCAGGCGGCGAAGCTCGGGGAGCGGACCCAGGCCGCCGAGGACGAGCTGCAGCGCATCCGGGATAGCCGGGAGAAGGAGCGGGCCAGCGTCGAGGCCCGGGTGCGGGAGCTGGAGCAGAAGATCCGCGACATGACGGTCCAGTACAAGGCCATGCAGCAGAAGCACGAGGAGCTCAAGGCGCAGAATGATACGCTCAAAGCGACGGTGGCCCGGTACCAGAAGGAGCTGAAGGAGCGGGAGCGCGCCGTCACGTTGCCCAAGCCACCGGTTCCGCCCAGCCCGCCGGCGGCGGGGCTTGCGCCGACGCCGGCTGGCAAGCTCTCCGGGGCGCCGCCGGCCGGCTCCCCGCCCAGCGTCGCTCCCGTTCCCGCGGGCCCCAAGACGGGCTTGACGCCCGTGAACATCAACACCGCCTCGGCCAACGACATGGTGCTGTTCCTGGGACTGACCAAGGAGATGGCGGAAAAGGTCGTCTCGAATCGCCCGTACCGGCTCAAGGGGGAACTGGTGGCGAAGAACGTGATCCCCAAGACTACCTTCGACGTGATCAAGGACCGGATTACCGTATCCCCGTAAGGGCCTTCGGACCGATGTCCGGCGGGAGCGGGGCCGTTCGCCGGCGGGCGAACGGCCCCGGCCGTGTTGGGCCTCTTGACGGCACCATCCGCAGACGCCCAGGTGCGCCCTGGGAACCAGTAACCTTTTCGGTGCTCGATCCCACGCTAGAAGATAGGGGGACGGGCACGTGCTCGCCGCGTCGGTCCGTGCGACGCCTTGCTTGACAGGCCTGAAACCCCCTCCCTAGAATGCCACCCAGGAAGGAACGCCCGGTGCGTAAGCTCGTCTTGATTCTGGCGGTGGTGGCGACAGGGCTCGCCATCGGTGGCTACGTATTTTTCAAGGGCGAGCGCAAAGCGCCGATCCGCTACCGGACGGCCCCCGTCGAGCGAGGGTCCATCGTCTCCATCGTATCGGCGACCGGCACCGTCAACCCGGTCACGATGGTCCAGGTCGGGAGCCAGGTCTCCGGCATGATTGAGAGCCTGCACGCGGACTTCAATTCCGCGGTCAAGACCGGAGACGTGGTGGCCAGGATTGACCCGTTTCCCTATCGGGCGCGCCGGGATCAGGCGGCGGCGAACCTCGCCAATGCCAAGGCGGCCGTCCTCAAGGCCAAGACCGATCTCGCCCAGCGCAAGCGGGAGCTCGACCGCGTCCAGTCCCTCCTCAAGCAGCAGTTCGTCTCCCAGAACGACGTGGATGTCGCGATCACGGCCTATGAGGGCGCCGTCGCGCAACTGGCGGTCGCGGAAGCGGCGGTCAAGCAGGCCGAGGCCGCCCTGCAGGCCGCCGAGCTCGATCTCAAATATACCGTCATCCAATCCCCGGTCAACGGCACCGTCATCTCCCGCCTGGTCGAGGTGGGGCAACGGGTGTCCGCCAGCTTCTCCATCCCGACCCTCTTCGTCGTGGCGGAGGATCTCACCAAGATGCAGGTCGAGGCCAACGTCAGCGAGTCCGACATTGCAGGGATCACGGAAGGGAAAGTGGCGACCTTTACCGTGGATGCGTATCCGGGCCACATCTTCCGGGGTCAGGTCCGCCAGGTGCGGAACGCGCCGATCAGCGTGCAGAACGTGGTGACCTACCAGGTCGTCGTCGCCGTGGACAACCGCGATCTGCGGCTGAGGCCCGGGATGACGGCCAACGTGGCCATCGAGGTCGCCCGGCGCGATGATGTGTTGAAGCTGCCGAACGCGGCGCTTCGGTTCACGCCGCCCCGGGTCGGGTTGGCGGCCGGGCTGGATGGGGCATCCGGCGGCCACGGCGGGCCGACGCCGCCCGGCTCAGGCCGCGCCGCCCCGGCGG
>CAZTUO010000094.1:0-10537 GCA_964616355.1 uncultured Nitrospira sp. | reverse complement strand
CGTTGGCGAAACTGGGCTACTGAAGGCGGCCATGCAACCGACCGAGCGCATCAGACCGGCAGAGCGGGACCTCGCCAAGGACCAGCCCCGCGAGTCGGGGGAGAAGGGGCAGACCAAGTTCGACCTGGTGCTGGCCTCCGTCCAGCGCCTGCTGCGGCGCGGCGCGATCACCAATCTTGCCAAGATGCTGGCGCGCATGCACCCCGCCGACGTCGCCAAGATCCTCGCCCACCTGCCGTCCCCCAAGGAAAAACGGACCGTCTTCGAGCTGGTGCGCGGCGAAGCCAAGCGCGGGCAGGTCTTGAGCGAGCTGGACGAGGACAACATCCAGTTGCTCCTGGCGGACTTGCCTCCGGCGGACGTGGCCTGGCTGCTGAAAGACCTCGGGCCTGACGACGTCGCGGACATCCTCGGCGTGCTCCCCGACGAGCGGGCGCAAGAGATCCTCGCCCTCATGAAGGCCGAGGTCTCCACCGACATCGCGGGCCTCCTCAAGTACCCCGAGGGCACGGCCGGGGCGATCATGACCACGGAGTTCTTCGCCCTGGACGAGGAGACAACCGCGCAGGAGGCGATCCGGCGCCTGCAGCAGGCGACCGACGCGGAGATGGTCTTCTACATCTACGTGACCGACAAGGACGATCACCTGGTCGGTGTGCTGTCGCTGCGCCAGATCCTGACCGTCCCGCCCGCCACGCCGCTGAAGAACATCATGACCCGCGACGTGCTGTACGTGACGGTGGACACGGACCAGGAGGAGGTGGCGCGCCAGGTCGCCCGGTACAATCTGTTGGCCATCCCCGTGGTGGAGCGGGACAACCGGCTCGTCGGCATCGTCACCGTGGACGACGTCGTGGACGTCATCCGCGAAGAAGCCACCGAGGATATGCTGAAGATGGCCGGGGCGGCCGAGGACGTCCTCCTGAAATCCTCCAGCGTCCGCGCGGCCTGGCTCCGGTTTCCCTGGCTGTTCACCAACCTGGCCGGAGGACTCCTCTCTGGCGCCATCCTCTGGTATTTCCGCTTGACGATCCAGGAGATGGTCGCGATCGTGACCTTCATCCCGGTCATCGCGGCCATGGGAGGCAACGTGGGGCTGCAGTCCTCCACGGTGATCATCCGCGGCCTCGCCACCGGCGGGGTGGAGCTGGCCGACATGTGGACCGTGTTCTTCCGGGAGGTGCGGATCGGCTTCCTGCTGGGACTGGCCTGCGGAGCGCTCCTGTCTCTCGTGGGGTGGCTGTGGCACGGCCACGGCATCCTCGGCATGGTGGTCGGCGCCTCCATGACGATCGCCTTTCTCGTCTCGACCAGCATGGCGACCATTCTCCCGATCCTGCTCAAGCGGCTGGACGTGGACCCGGCGGTGGCGGCGGGGCCCTTCGTCACCACGGCCAACGACATCACGGGGATCACGATCTATCTCGCCCTGGCGACCGCGCTGCTGGAATATCTGAGATGACCCTTCTCAAGACCCCGGCGATCGCGCTCAAGAGCCGCAAATGGGGCGAGGCCGACCGGATCGTGACCTTCTACACGCTCCGGTTCGGCAAGGTGCGCGGGGTGGCCCGGGGCGCGCGACGGATCAAGAGCCGCTTCGGCAGCGCGCTGGAGCCCTTCGTCCACAGCGAGCTGAACCTGTTCGAGAAGGGCAACGATCCCCTCTACCGCGTCACCCAGGCCGACATCCGGGAGCCGTTCACCCGGCTGCGGGAGGACCTGGCCCTCATGGCCGCCGCAGCGCGGCTCGCCAATCTCGTTGCCGCAGTGACGGCCGAGGCCGATCCGGGCCCGCCGATCTTCGACGCGCTGCTGGCCGGACTGCGGACCCTGCAGGCGGGCGAGGAGCCCGGCCTCACGACCCTGCTCTTTCAGATCAAACTGCTCGGCCTCACCGGCTTCCGGCCGCAGGTGGACCACTGCGCCGCCTGCGGGCGAGCATGGGAAGAGGAGCTGGCCGGCGTGGCCGGGCGCCCGTTCTCCCCTCAGGCCGGCGGCCTGCTCTGCCCCGCCTGCGCCGGCCGATACCCCGACCGCTGCCTGCGCCTCTCGCCAGGCGGGCTCGCCCTGCTCCAGCAGGCGCTCCGCCTGCCCGCCGATGTCCTGATCCGGCTGAAAGCCAGCGGACGCGTCCGCCAGGAGCTGGAGGCGGCGATCGAGGGCTACGTCACCGTCGTCGCCGGGAAACGCCTCCCACCAGTGGATTTCCTGGCCTCGGCCGAGCACGAGCCGGCCTACGAGTCCCGAACGTAACCAGCGAACAGCAGGCAGCGAGTCGCCACTAGCAAACAGCGCAGAGCTATTGGCTAGTCGCTCTTCGCTGCTTGCTAGGTTCAGGTCGGCTTTCTGCACGGCGAGCGGGGAGCGGGGTGTGGCGGCTCATCGCGTCGGCCTCCCGGCGACCAAAGGGGCGCCACCTCGCAGGCCCTGGACGGTCTCCCGGGAGAGTTCCAAGCGCAGCGTGAGATCCCGATCATCTTGTGAGAACAGGCTCCTTCTGGTACAGTTCTGCCATGGCGCGGTTCGTCGGCAAGGGGTTTCTCGCTAGCGGCCTTGTGCTGGCGATCTCCGGGGCGACCGACGCCCAGCCGGGGCGGCTTGCGATGTGGGCGGGTCGTGGGCGTCGCCGCGATGGGCGACGAGCTAGATCGGGCCTCGGTGCGCAGAGACAAGTGACGGGTGCCCCATGACGAGCGACGGACGCATCGCGACCCTCGAGCCCAAGGACATGGAGTGGCTGGACAAGGGCGTCCTCGGGATCGAGTGGTCCGACGGGCACAAGGGCGTCTATCCGGTCCGCTACCTCCGCCAGCATTGCCCCTGCGCCGCCTGCACGGACGAGTGGACGGGCCAGCTCCGCCTCAAGCCGGAGGACGTGCCGAGGCTGATCCGGCTCCAGGACGTCGAGCCGGTCGGCCGCTACGCGCTCCGGTTCAAGTGGAGCGACGGCCACGAGACGGGCATCTACACGTTTACGTTCCTGCGCCGGCTGTGCCAGTGCGACCTGTGCCAGCCGGTGAAGCCCTCCGAGCCCACGAGCAGGCGATTGCTCTGATGAACCGCTCCCGTCCAGGCTCCTTTCGATCCGGCGCTCTGCCGGGGCTCGTCCTGGCTGGCCTGCTCAGCGGCGCCTGCACCCTCCCGGCTCTCGACCAGCAGCAGGAGCAGGTCCGCCGCGGCGAGTTGGCGCTCCACACCTTGACGATTCCGGCGTTTCTCAGCGTCTGGGGCGAGCCGACCTTCGACCATGCCGAATATACGCAGTTCTTCCGCGTCGAGAATGGCAGCTACGTGCCCCGGTTCCGGGTGCCGCTCGGGGAAGCGCCTCCGGGCTGGGACAGCCGAGTCGTGACCGGCGAGGCACGCTTCCTCGGGTATGTGCCCCGCGGCGAGCTGTTGGGCTTTCTGGACGGCCGGCTAGTCTATCGTGAGCGGATGACGGCGGCGGACCTCCGGGCCGTCGAGGCGCAATGGAAGCGAGAGGAGCGGTTCAAGACCCGGCTGGAGCAGTCAGTGGCGCCGCCGCCCCGGTAGCGCGCCGGGGCAGCGCGCCTCGCCCAATGTCCGATGATCGCCCAGCCCCTCAAGATCCTCATGGCCTCGCCGGAGGCCGTGCCCTTCGCGAAGACCGGAGGCCTGGCCGACGTCGCGGGCGCCCTGCCGCGCGCGCTGGCCCGCTTGGGCCACGACGTCCGGCTGGTGCTCCCTCGCTACGGGTGGATTGACGGGCGCGCGCAGGGGCTGGCACCTGCGCTGTCTCTGTCCGTTCCCATGTGGGCCGGCGTGATCGAGGCCTCGGTCGAACAGGGCCGCCTGCCGGCCGGCACCGGGGCCCCGGCTGCCGTGCCCGTCTATGCGATCCGGCACGATCCCTACTTCGCCCGCCGCGGTCTGTATCAGGAGAACGGTGCCGACTACCCCGACAACCTGGACCGGTTCGCCTTCTTCTCCCGGGCGGTGATGGAACTGATCACCGCCTTGAGCGCGGTGGCCGGCTGGAGTCCAGACGTGCTCCACGTCCATGACTGGCAGACAGCTCTGTGTCCCGTGTATCTGCGGACGCTGTATGCAGGCCGTCCCGAGCATGACCGGCTCGTGAGCGTGTTGAGCCTGCACAATCTCGGCTTTCAGGGGATCTTCCCTGCCGCGGAGTTTCCCAAGACGGGCCTGGCGTGGAGCCTCTTCACGCCGCAACGGCTGGAATTCTACGGGACGATCAATCTGCTCAAGGGCGGATTGGTGTTCGGGGATTTTTTGAGCACCGTGAGCCCCACCTACAGCCGGGAGATCCAGACGGCCGAACTGGGGTTCGGGTTAGACGGGGTCGTCCGCGAGCGGCGGGACCGCCTGGTGGGGATCGTCAACGGGATTGATACGGACGAGTGGAATCCCGCCGCCGATCCCCATCTCCCCCATCGCTATGCGGCCGACGACCTCTCCGGCAAGCGGTTGTGCAAACGGGCCCTGCAGCGTGAGCTAAAGCTCCCGGTGCGCGACGTCCCGGTGCTGGCCATGGTGTCGCGCCTGACCGCGCAGAAGGGGGTGGATCTGGTCGTCGAAGTCCTTCCCGACTTGATGGAGCTGGATCTGCAGGTCGTGGTGCTGGGAACGGGAGACCCTGTCTACGAGAGTCTCCTGCGGGCCCTGGAGGCGCGGTATCCCGACCGGCTCGCGGTGCGCATCGGCTTCGATGAGCCGCTGGCGCATCGGATCGAGGCCGCCGCGGACCTGTTTCTCATGCCATCCCGCTACGAGCCCTGCGGGCTGAGCCAACTCCACAGCCTCCGCTACGGGACGATCCCGGTCGTCCGCCGCACCGGCGGGCTGGCGGACACGATCGTCGCCTACTCCCCGCGGGCCGTGAAGGAAAGGCGGGCGACCGGGTTTGCCTTCGGGGAGGCGCACCCGCAGGACCTCCTCAGCGCGATCTTGCTCGCCTTGCGGGTGTACCGGGAGCGGGACGAATGGGGCGCCCTGATCCAGGCCGCGATGGCCACCGATGTGTCCTGGACTCGCTCCGCGCGCGCGTACGTGAACCTGTACCGGACCGCACTCCGGGTGCGCTGGCCCGAGGCCCGACGCGCCGAGGACGATGCGGACTGAAGGAGCGTTAGCGGTAGGCTTGGACCTGGGAAGGAGACCGCGCGAGCAAGGGGCTGGGCGAAGGCGGCGCCTCGCGGACGACCTGATAGCGGAACTCGACCTGCTCCATGCCGACCCTTGCCTGGGTCACGTAGTATCGATACTCGGGTTGCGCGTAGTTCGTGATGAGGGTCTGGAACAGCTCGGCCGCCAGGTCGGTGCGGCCCGTGTTCAGCGCGACCTGACCGGTATAGAGCATGCAGGCGGCGGTCATGGCGTTGAGGTCCACGGCCAGCCGGTTCACCGGGTCGGATACGAAGCGCTCGATCGGCTTGGGCACCGGGGCGAGGTCCTTGACCGACGGCGTGCGCTGAACGGTCTGCGCTAAGTGGTGCAGATCGGCCAGCATGGCATCCAGGTCCTGGCTAGACTGGCAGTGCCTGTACACCCGCCACAAGCTCATGAAGGTGGCATTGTCCACGACGACTTCCTTCTCGAAGAAGTGAGCCGTCTGACAGCCAGTCGCGACCAGGATTAGGCTCAGAAGCAGCAGCCGCTTCATCTCGGCCCTCTCGGGGACTCGCACCGCCACGACAGGATAAGCAACCTAAATGCCATAACCTGGCTGCGGGAATCAATTGAAATCGCGTGATTCCTTCTTTTGAGGGGGGAAGGCATTGCCCCCGCGGCTGTCGCAAATTTTCCACGATGTCGTTTTTTTGCTACGGGGAGAGAGGGGCCAGGGCCTTAATAGGACCTCGGCCGGAGGGTTTCGTCTTCATAGAGGGCGAACAGTCGCTTGGCCTCCGGATGGAGCGAGGCCTGCGAGTTCTGCGGGATGCCCACCGATCGGAACAGGGGGGTCAGCTTCCCATTGGGATGCAGGTAGCCGGCTCGGAGGGGGACCGACCGGCAATGGTGGCGGACCAGGTGGCAGGGCGTCGGCCGGATGCTGGTCAGCCAAGCCGCCACCTCCTCGGGATTCCCGATCGAGGCCGAGAGCAGCAGGAGCCTCGCCTGGGATGGGCAGAAAATGATCGTCTCCTCCCAGACCACCCCGCGCTCCGGGTCGGCCAGGTACTGCGATTCGTCCATGATCACGAGCCCGAGGGTATCGAGCCGTACGTCAATCTCGCCGCCCGCGGCGTCGTAAAGCAGGTTTCTGAGAATCTCGGTCGTCATGATGAGGAGCGGGGCCTGCGGGTTGTCCTTCCGGTCCCCGGTGAGGATGCCTACCCGCTCAGGGCCGAACAGCTTGGTGAACTCCGTGAACTTGGTGTTCGAGAGGGCCTTGAGCGGAGAGGTGTAGATCACGGTTTCGTCCTGTTCCATCGCGCGCCGTGCGGCCTCGATCGCGACGTAGGTCTTGCCGCTCCCGGTCGGGACACTCACGATGACGTCCGTCGCCGCGAGATGCATCAGCGCCTCCTCCTGCCAGGCGTCCGGTACGAAGGGGCGGGGCGGCGGCACCCCGATGCCGTCGAGAAAGGCCGTCAGGTCGATGGTCGGCTCCGGGTGGGCCGGCTCGCCGTCGGAAGCGGCACGCTTAGGGGCCCCTGCGCGGAGGGCCCGGCGCCTCTCGGGTGCCGGCCGATCGGCTGGCGGTCTCGGCCGCGCGGCCTCCTGCATGAGCGTGTGCAGATCCGATTCCAGCCCGGCCCGGTTCTCGGCCGTGTGGCGCACCAGTGCCTCGATGAGCCGCCGCTTCCCCATGCGGAAGTGTCGGGGCACGCGCCCGCGCGCGAGGCGCCGCAACACTCCAAGCGGCTGCTCGGCCAGGAGCTTTTCCAGTTCCTCGGTGGTCATCGGCTTACTCGTGACTGTGCATTCCCATCGAGGTGTCCGCTGTCACGCTTTCCCCGTCACGGTAGCTCTTCCAGGACGCCCCGCCGCGCAGCCTTGATGGCGCGGGCGGCCGTGTCGGCCAGGCCCGGGTGGGTGTCGTGCAGCGTCTGGATCTGGGAGAGGTACTCGATGGTGCGGGCCAACAGGCGATAGATGTCGCCCTCGGCCATCGTGGTGAGCCGGCCCAGCCCGATCCAGGTCAGGGTCGGCTCGCTGACCCAGCGCTCGACCAGCGCGGCCACATCGGCGCGCAGCAAGGGGGGGGCCTCATAGGGTGCCAGTGATTCCGCGAGCTGGCGGACCTGTCCCATCAGCGAGGCGAGCCCGGCGCTCATGCGTGGGAACACGCCTGGGCGATCGTCGTCGTGGGCGATGCTCGCCATCACGGCGGCCAGGAGCGGCGGGTCGGCGCCGCTGAACGCCTCGGCCCGGATCAGCTCGGTGATCAGCAACGAGTGATCAATCCGGATCAAGCGGGCCCACTCGCCGGCCTCGGTCAGGTGGAACGTGGGGGTCAGGTAGCCGAGCTGCTGGAGCACCTCGGCCCGCTCCTGGAAGCGATGCCAGAGGCTGTTGCGCAGGGCCTGGATCGTCTTCGTATGGCGCTGGATCTCCTGTCGCAGGCGCAGCGCCGCCGGATGGTCCTTCCGACAGGCCGATCGGGACGGGCAGGTCGGGCAGGGGAACTCGTCGGTCAGGGTCTGCACGATGTCGCCCTCCTCAGGCTCCTCCTGGACGAGGATCGGTAGCAGGGGGAGCCGCGTCGGTAGGTCCGCGAGCTGCTCGACGAGCCGGTCCAGGCTCTCCGGCGTGCACCAGGGGTAGGCGGGGGCCTCCTCGACCTCGAAGACGCGATCGAAGACCTGCGTGACCAGGCTCGCCGGATACTCGACGATTCCCCCGCTCGGCCGGAGCATGGTGAGCATAGGGCTGCGTTGGCCGCGGCTCCGGTACTGTCTCAGCACGACCCCGCGCCCCTTGACCAGCCCGACCACCCGGCCCGGCGTCAGAAAGTGCAGGCGGGCGCGCAGCTCCGGCGGTTCCCGGCGCCGCACCTGCGCGCGGGAGGCCTTCTGCTTCCGGGCATGGTCGAAGACCTGCCACTGCGTGATCCAGTCCGTGCAGACCCGCGGGCCGTAGGGCGTCATCTGCTCGTGCAGGGCGTCCAGCTTGGTCTCCAGGGTCTCGGCGCGCCGGTTGAGCTGGAACTGCGCGAAGCTCTTCGCCAGGATGGGCTGGATCTGGTCCACCGGATGCGCCTTGAGGAGGTTCAGCACCATCGGATAGGAGATCACGAACTGGCTGTCGATGGGCTCCGGCTGGCCGGTCAAGCCCTTGATAATGACGTTCAGGTCAATGTACGGGGAGGGCGTCACCACGGCGAAGCCCACCAGGTCCTTGCCGCGCCGCCCGGCCCGGCCGGCGAGCTGCTGGACCTCGCCGATCGTGAGGTCGGTGAAGTCGCGCGTCTTCCGGACGCTGGATTGGGTCAGGACCACGGTCCGGGCGGGGAAGTCCACCCCGGCCGCGAGCGTCGTGGTCGCAAACACGGCGTCCAGGCAGCCCTGCCGCATCAGCTCCTCGATCGCGATCTTCCAGGAGGGCAGGTGACCGGCGTGGTGCGCCGCGACGCCGACGCGCTGCACGATCGTCACCAAGGGGTGGTCCGCGACGCTCGGATATTGCGCGATGACCTCCTGGAGCACCTTGGCGATGGCCTGCTGGCGCGCCGGCGGCAGCACGCTGTGGCTGCGCTCAAAGGCCTGCATGGCGTCGTCGCAGGCGCGGCGCGAAGTCAGGAACACGATCGCCGGGGTCAGGTTCTTGTGGCGGAGCGCGTTGACCAGGTCAACCGGATGGATCGAGGGAGGCATGCAGCTTGGTTCCTTTGGAGATGACCACCAGTCCGGACTCCGTCACAGTGAAGCGGCTCCGGTCCGCCTCCAGATCGTAGCCGATTTCCGACTTCGCGGGGATGCTCACGTCCTTGTCGATGATCGCCCGCCGGATCCGCGCGTGCTCCCCGATGGTCACGTTCTCCATCAGCACGGACTCGCGGACCTCGGCGTGGTCCTGCACGAGGACGTTCGGCGAGAGCACGGAGTTCTGGACCCGCCCGCCTGAGATGATGCAGCCGCCGGAGACAATGGAGTCCAGCGCGATCCCCATGCGCCCGCCCTGGTAGTCCTGGGCAAAGACGAACTTGGCGGGCGGCACCTGCATCTGGTAGGTGCGGATCGGCCAGTTCTGGTCATAGAGGTTGAAGAGCGGGTCCACGGCGACGAGGTCCATGTTGGCTTCCCAGTAGGCGTCCAGCGTGCCGATGTCCCGCCAGTACTGGATCGCCTTCCGGTTCTCGTCCTGGAACTGGAAGGCGAAGACATGGCTCTCGCGGATCATCCGCGGGATGATGTCGCGGCCGAAGTCATGCGAGGAGTCCGACTGTCTGGCATCCTCCGCGAGCACCTCGCGGAGCACGTTCGCGCGGAACAGGTAGATGCCCATGGAGACGAAGGCCCGCGATGGATCGCGGGGGAGGGGAAATGGGTGCGCTGGCTTCTCCTCGAACCGGACGATCCGGTCCGCCTCGTCCACGCCGATCACCCCGAACCGGCTGGCCTCCGCGAGCGGAAACTCGATGACCCCCACCACCGCATCGGCCTGTTTGGCCATGAGGAACTGCACCATGTCGGCATAGTTCATCTTGTAGATATGATCGCCAGCCAGCACCAGGAGGAACTCCGGCTTCTCGGCGTCCACCAGGAAGAGGTTCTGGTACACCGCGTCCGCGGTGCCCCGGTACCAGTCTTCGCTGATGCGCTGCTGGGGCGGCACAGAGATGATGAACTCGCCCAGCTCCGGGCTCAGGACATTCCAGCCGCTCCGAATGTGCCGGTCCAGGGAGTGCGACTTATATTGGATCAGGACGGCGATTTTCCGGATATTGGAATTCAGGCAGTTGCTCAGGGTGCAGTCAATGATCCGGTACTGCCCGCCGAACGGGACCGCGGGCTTGGCCCGGTGCTGCGTCAGCGGATACAGGCGCTCGCCCTTGCCGCCCGCGAGCACCATCGCGAGGATGTTCCGCATACGGCGAAATTGTAACAGGACGGGGCCCAAATAGGAAGGCGAGGAAACGGGTTGACAGGCCGGCCGCGCACGACGATACTACGAGCGGAACCCGCGGCTGGGACCGGGAGAGGGCGGGCGTGGCCGGCGGTGCGTTGCCCCATCGTGCGAAGGAGGCTCGGATGTCCAAGAAAGCCGTCGTGCCGGTGCCTCGGCAGGCCGTGGCCCCACGCAAGCTCAGCCCGAGCATGAAGGCCGTGCTGTGGCGCCTCGACCGTCTGGAGCGCCAGGTCCGCACCCTCTCAGAGCTGGTCCGCGACCACGCCGAGGACGCGGATCGCCTGGTCCAGATCGTGGCGGAGGATCACGAGGTGCTCCGCCAGGAGCTGCTCCGGGAGCACCAGGAGTGGCGTCACACGCGGAAGCACGAGAGGGCGGGCCGCCGGAAGGTCGGTCTCGTCGAGTGACGGGGCAGGTCGCTCGTCCCCGGGGCCCGCTCTGTGAGGAGGAGTCGGCACGATTGGCCGACACCAGCGTCGAA
>CAZTUO010000093.1:0-10555 GCA_964616355.1 uncultured Nitrospira sp. | reverse complement strand
ACGGGGTGACCATCGTGGAGCTTCGGTAGGAACGCGGCGCGACTATTCTCTGGCCGGCCGGTCAGTCAGCGCCTCGTAGGCCTGACCCACCGATCCGACGGGGGAGACCTGCATCAAGAAGGGCGTCCGCCAGTCGCCGTCGCCGATGTCCTGTTCGTCCGGCACGAGCACCCGATGCAGGTGTGCGGCGTTCGCCGCTTCGATCTTGAGCGGCACCGATCCGACCGGCCCGATGTGGCCGTCTGGCGTCACGGTCCCAGTCAGGACGCGATCGGGAGCGATGGCCGCACCCTTGGCCAGCGCCACGACGCTCACCGCGACCATCGCCGAGAGGCTCTCGCCGTAGATCGTCAGACCTCGGTAGGGGACCGACAAGACGACGGTCCAGGAGTCCGGGGACAACCCCATCGCCCGTGCGCTGCGATAGATGGCCTGCTCCACGGCGGTCTGCGCCATCCGGGAAAAGCGTCCCGGGCCCTTCTTGAACTGCACGGCCAGGCCCGCGTGGTCCTGCCGCTCCTCGAAGGCCAGCAGCAGGTAGGCCACCGTGCCGGTCGGCCGGTCCGACAGCATCACCCCCAGCACGGGGATCACCTGTTCTCGATAGGTGGCGGCGCGGGCTTCAGACGCGAAGACGCTTCCGAGGACCGCGGCCACGCCACCGACCAAGATGAGTCGCCGCATCACCGGGGGAAGCCTGTTCAGAGGCCATCCCATCTCACCACCTCGACTTGGTTCGAGCTCCTTTCTCCTACCCAAAGAGATCGGCCAATCATGCGCCGCCCTTGATCCGTCTGGCGGCCTCGTTGCAAAAGCTGCACCCTCGAAACCCAAGGGCGTCCCTGGTGGTGGTTTTGGCGCGTCCGGTGGTTGTTCTCAACCACCCAGCCCAGCGGAGTGCGGCCGACTCGCGGGATATCAGAGGGTTCGACGCGCCCTCGATGGCATCGGGCTTGCGACAGTGCGGAGGAGCCGGGGGCAGGGGGTCCAGTACGGTCCCAGCAGGCGGCAGAACCCAACGGAAGGAGGGCGGCAATGAAGCGATATCTGGAACCGGTAGACGTGATGGTGGCCATCGGGTTGTTCGCGACGGTGTGCAGCGGAGCCTTGCTCTTTCTGTCCACCGAAGGCGCGCTCCAGGCGGCGACCCCGGAACCCGCGCCGGTTGCGCAGCGCACCGACCTGATGGAGGCGATGGAATGGGTGCAACCCGCGCTCGGCCAGGCGATCGTGGACGACTATTTGCTCGAATGGCACGTCAACCGGAGTGCGGCTGACGCCGTCACCGACTTGAATCGGGCCACCCTGGTGGATCACCGGCTGCACAATCCCCCGTTCGGGTACCTGGATCGGGTGCGGGCGATCGCCAGCCAGATCGAGACGGATCATGCCGCCCTGGTCCAGTTCGTCATGGGACGCACCGTCGTGAGCTTCACGACGCGGGGTGTCCGGTCCGGCCTCGTGTCTGGGGATCGTCTGGGGGGGGCGTATAACCGTCGGGCGATCGCGATCGCGGAGGGGATCGGGGACCGGATGGATGCCCGCTTCTACGCGGACTGGCAGCACCGGCTCGGGCAGTTGATCGTGTCCGCCAGCTTGAGCCAGATTCGGCTCACGGAGCAGAGTCAGCAGCGGATCGGCCAGGCGATCGTCCAGCTCTCGACGATCCAGGATCGGTATCTCGCGGCCAAGGAGGCGCTGCAGGAGCAACTGGCATCGGTGGCCCTGGCCTCGATCCATACGGAACAGATCGCCGACCGGTTCGAGCAGTTGGCCGCCGCCGACCTCCGACCGGCCGAAGCCGCGGCGCCGGTGTCGGAGCCGAAAGTCTGGCCGGAGGTGCCCGGCGAGTATCTCTTCGCCGCTTGCGCGGCGCTGGTCGGCATCTTCTTTGCGGGGCTGTTCATGCCGGGGTTCCGGCCGGAGGCCGAGGAAGCAGTCCCCGGGCGTCGCGTCGAAACCGCCGAGACGGTTTACCGGAAGACCGCGTGACTGGACCAGAAATGGACGATCCCGGACCTCCCCTCGCGCCGGTCGCAGACCCTTGTGCCGGTCGCAGACCCTTGTGAGCGCCTGTCCATGTCCAATGCCCTGACTGGGAGGTGGGAGAGATGACTAGAGCGACGCTGCTCAAGATCGTCGTCGGTAGCCTGCTGGCCCTGTTGTTGATCGTGATCCCCGTGGTGCTGGCCACGTCGGCCCTCGCGTCCGAGCAACCGGCGGGGGCGGGGCCCTCCGCGCAGACGGAAGTTCAGAAGGAGACGACGGCTCAGCCACCGGGTGGCCAGCCCAAAGAGGCTGACTCGCGGGAATTGACCAAGGAGAGCGAACGGCCGATGAGCGTTCCGGAGGGCGAGGAGTCCTCGCGCCTCATCACCGGAGGGGAAGGGCTCACTCCCGAGATGATGGAGGAGCTGCGGTACCAGGACGAGCTGTCGTCCCGTTCGTTCTGATCCGAGAACAAGCCAGCACCGATTGCCTAGCGGCATAGCCTAGGAGAGAGGAGGCGGCCATGGGGGAATCACTGCGCACAACTCTGCCCGTCCTGCTCGTTGTGGCCTTTGTGCTCGGCCTCGTGACGCTGGGTGGTGCGGGGGCGCAAGCGAGTTGGATCGATGAGATCGTCACCTCGATGAACTTCTACAAGACCAACTATCCCACCTCCAATTGGGAGCCCTATCACCAGAAGCTGAATGTCGTGCGGGAGGCGCTGGGAAGGGGGGATCAGAAGACCGTCAAGCTAGAGATGGGGCGGTTCTTCCGGATGCTCCAGACCAGGGCGCACGGCGTAAACGACGTGGCTGCGGACGAGCTGTACAACTTCGCGCTGATGGTCACGCCACTCCAGGAATACGGTATCTCGGTGCCGACCCCGGCTCCGGGCCCGTAGCCCTGCGGCTCGAGGCGAGGCCTCACCCTGTTCCCCCTGCCGGTCCGCCCGTTCTGGTTCCCCGGCACGAGCGGACCGGCGTGGCCTTCACGAAGCGAAGGCCGGGGACGAGGTGGTCTTGTCCGGGATGCGCACCCCGTGGTCCCAGACATTCATCGGAACCGCTGCGGGTGCACCGGGCTGCCCGCCTTGACTTCGTGACCGGGCGAGCCTACCATCGGGGCGGCGGGCTGGTCCCCTATGTGCGGCGTCGCCGCCCGGCGCGGCCTTTCCATCCTGTGGAGCGGCGGCTGGCTGGTCCTGCCGGCGTTGCTGGCCGGTGGGGGCCCGGCCGGTGCGCCCGTTGCCGTCCCTGACAGCTCTTTGAGAGCGGGTCCTCCCCTGCAGTTCCAGACCGTGCTGGAGACAGAGCAGTCTGCGCGGCTGCTCGCGATGCTGCTCTATGCCGGGCGCTACGTGATCACCGAAAACCAGGATCTGTTCGACAACCCGGCCCTGGCGGAGAAGGGGTTCACGCCGGACGTGTTCGAGCGGCAACTGGTGGAAATGTTTCGGGTCCGGTCGGGGGTTGACCTCCGCGACCTTGACGCCAGCCGCCTCCCCGAAGGGGCCAAGCGGCTGCTCCGGCTGCTGGTCGCGGTCAGTCGGCAGGTGGTCGCGGAGGCGCAGCCGGAGATCAATCGGAGCGGGGTGGGCTACAAGGGGTTCATCCCGGCCGTGTTCGGCGCGAGGGTCGCCCGCAAGTTCGCGGAGCTGACCGGAGTCAAGTTGAAGCAAACCGCCCTCACTCCCCGCAATCCAGCCAACGCTCCCGACGCGTTCGAGCGTGCGGCGCTCGAGGAATTCGCCGATCCTGCCCATCCCCAGGAGGGAATCATCAGCGAGGTGACAGCCGGCGGCCGGGCGCTTCGGCTGATGTTCCCTCTGTACGCGACCAGGCGGTGCCTAGACTGTCACGGAGAGCCGAAGGGCGCACCCGACCGGACCGGTCATCCACGGGAGGGGCTGCGCTTGGGCCAGAACGCGGGGGCCATCAGCGTGGAGATCCCGGTCGGGCCATGACACGGACAGGATTGCTGAGCGCGTTGGCGTTCCTCACGGTAGTCGGGTCCCTTGGGGCCGCGGAGGGGCCCGGGGCCTTACCCGAGCGGCCAGCCGGCAGCGGCGTGATCGTGCATCCCGACGGGTACGTGCTGACGGCGCTCCATGTCCTGGCCCATGCACGCCGAGTTGTGGTGGTGACCCAGGGCGAGTTCCGCGCGCCGGCGGTGGTCGTGAGCGCGGATCCGGACCAGGATCTCGCCCTGTTGAAGATCGAGACGGTCGGGTTATCCGAGGCGCCGGTGGGGTACGCAAACGCCGTCACGCTCGACCAGGAGGTCGCGGTTCTGGGCTTCTCCTTCGGCTTGCGCGAGGTCTCGGTCGTCCACGGCCGCATTGCCGCGATCCGGACGAAGGGGGTCAAACGCGTGTTTCAGGTTGACGCCGCGGTGAACCCGGGCAACAGCGGCGGGCCGGTGTTCAACAAGCGCGGGGAAGTGATCGGGATCGTCACGACGAAGTTCACCCATCCCTCCGGGATCGCTCCAGAAGGCATGGCCTTTGCGGTCCCGATCAGCTACGCGACGCCATTGCTGGCGAACATCCCGGACTTTGATTTCACGCGTATCGGGAAGGGACGCGGCACCGCCAGGGCCGACGTGGAGGGCACGATCCGTGACATGGCCCGGACGACGGTCCGCATCGAGATCGCCCGTGCGCAGGAGCCGGGCGCCGCCCAGGCGGGGGCTGAGGCGAGGCCGCCCAAGGCGGAGGCTCGGCCGAGCCCCGCGCGTCGCCCGTCCCCCCAGGCGGGGCCCGAGCTGGAGCCGGGCGGCGGTGACCACGCCGCGGACGTGGTCAAGGTGAACGAGCAGCTCCTGGAGGCGCAGCAGCAGGAGCTGCGCAGGTTTGCGGAGCAGGGCATCCTGCCGCCGGCAGGGATGGTGTTGATCCCGGCGGGCGAGTTTCTGATGGGAGCGGAGGACGGGCTCCCGGACGCGAGGCCGGCGCACAGGGTCTTGCTCAGTTCCTACTGGATTGATAAGTACGAGGTGACCAACGAGCAGTATCGCCGGTGCGTCGAGGCCGGCGTCTGCGCTCCGCCGAAGGACCGGGTCGCTTACGACGATCCACGGCAGGCCTCCCACCCGGTGACCAACGTCACCTGGCTGCAGGCGCGCGAGTATTGTCACTGGCGCGGGGCGCGCCTCCCGACGGAAGCCGAATGGGAGAAGGCGGCTCGCGGGACCGACGGGCGCCGATATCCCTGGGGAAACAGCGAGCACGCGATTCCCCGCCTGGCGCGGAACGGCGACGCCCGGCCGAACAGCCACGGCATCGAGCCGGTCGGGAGCCATGCCGGGACCCTGTCGCCCTATGGGGTGCAGGACCTGGCCGGCAATGTATGGGAATGGGTCAAGGACTGGTACGCCGAGGATTACTACGCCGTCAGCCCGTCGCGGGACCCGCAAGGCCCGCTGCGGGGCTCGTTCCGCGTGATGCGCGGGGGGGATTGGACCAGGAGCCCCTTGGAGCTCCGCGTCACCTATCGAGCCTGGGATGAGATGACCTACTGGGGGCCGACGCTGGGATTCCGCTGTGCCGACGATGCGCCGTGAGGCCAGACAGGCCTCACCCGGCGGCCAGGTACGGGCGGAGCACGCGATCCAGAGCCGAGAGCCGGGCCGCCTGGTCGTGGATCGAGCCGAACGAGTAGTCCTCGGCGCGCAGGCCGGGCAGCTCCGGGGGCGCGGAGCCTGCTGGCAGTAGAGCGTGCAAGGGGAGGCCGGGCGCGAGCGTCTGCCGGGCGCGCAAAAAGGCCTCGAGGTGCTCCAGCGCGGCCCGGTCTTTGGGCTCGACCAGCAGCAACGCGGCCTGCGCCTGGGGAAGGTACTGCTCCCAGACCGGCCAGAACCGCTTCTCACCCCGCACCGCCACCAAGTGGACGACCGCGCCGGGCGCGACGAGGACGCGCCCGAAGTCGGTGCGATGCTCGTCGGTCGGCTCCTCCGTCCCGACTGCCGCCCAGCGTGACCCGGACAGGTCCCTGACCACGCCGTGGATCAGCTCGCTGCTCCCCGTCCCCGTCACCCCGACGACCAGGATCCGCACGATCTGCAGCGGCGCGGGCACCGCCCGCTCGCGCCGGCACCGCTCGGCGACCGCTTCCAGGCAGGCCAGCACCCGGCCGGGGAGCGAGGTGGGCTGGTCCGCCGGAGGCGGCCCGGTCCGTTCCGCGTCGCTCCGCCCGTCCCGCTCGTGGCGCTCCAGCGCCAGCAGGTCCTGCACCAGGAGGTTGGCCATGCTGGCGGTGATGGGCATCCGCTCGGGCACTGCCTCGGGAATGAACAGGAACCGCCCGGTCTTCCACCCGAGCAGAATGAAGAGCGGCTCCGCCCGCTTGGGCGACTGAATGTCCGCCTCCACGATGAGCCCGTCCTTGAAATAGAGCGTCCCGGTCCGTTCGCCGTGGCTGAGGATCAGCGCCCCGGTCTTCTGCTCCAGCTCCAGCGTCTGGATCAGGTCCAGCAGGTCCACGTCCTCGAGGTGCCCGCTCCGGCCGATCGCGTCGAGGGGGATCCGGCGGGCCTGCTCGACACGGTCCATCACGGTCTCGACGCTTTGCAGCAGGCGCTCCAACGCGCACGGCTTGGTGACGTAGTCGTCCGAGCCGAGCTTCCGGGCGCGGATGCGATCGGTGTCCTGGTCGCGGGCGGTCAGAAAGATGAAGGGGATCGTCCGGGACTGCGGGTCCTGCCGGAGGCGGCTGCACAGCTCGTAGCCGTCCATGCCGGGCATCGCGATGTCCGCGATGATCAGGTCGGGCCGGGCGGCGGCCACGTGGCGGAGCGCTTCGTCTCCGCTCTGGGCGGTCGTGACCTCGTAGCCGCGCCCCTGCAGGTAGAGGGACAGGATCCGCAGCCACTTGGCGTCGTCGTCCACCGCGAGGATTTTAGACGCCATCGTCGTGGGGGGGCGTCCCATGTCTTACGTCACGATCTGGGGCTGCCCCATGCCGTGGATCACGTCGTCCGTGATGACCACGGACTTCACGTTCTTGAGCGCCGGGACCTCGTACATGAGGTCCAGCATGACGTCCTCGAGGATCGTCCGCAGCGCCCTGGCGCCGGTCTTCATCGCCGCCGCGCGGTGCGCGATCGCTTTGACGGCCGCCGGCGTGAACTCCAGGTGCACGTTCTCCAACTCGAACAGGGCCTGGTACTGCTTGAGGATCGCGTTCTTGGGCTCCACCAGGATCCGGACGAGGGCGGCTTCGTCGAGGTCGGACAACGTCGTGAGCACCGGCAGCCGGCCGATGAATTCGGGGATCAAGCCGAACTTGAGCAGGTCCTCCGGCTGGACGCGCTCCAGCAGCCCGCCCGGTCCGACGGCCTCCCGCGACGTCGGGCCCGCGCCGAAGCCCATCCGCCGCTGCGTGGTTCGCTGCGCGATGATCTGCTCGAGTCCCACGAACGCGCCGCCGCAGATGAACAGGATGTTGGTCGTGTCCACCCGGATGTATTCCTGCTCCGGGTGCTTCCGGCCGCCCTTGGGCGGCACGTTGCAGATCGTCCCTTCGATCAGCTTGAGCAGGGCCTGCTGGACGCCCTCGCCCGAGACGTCACGGGTGATCGAGGTGCTCTCGGATTTGCGGCTGATCTTGTCAATCTCGTCAATGTAGATGATGCCGGTCTCCGCCCGCTTGACGTCGAAGTCGCAGTTCTGGAGCAGCTTGAGGACGACGTTCTCCACGTCTTCGCCGACGTACCCCGCCTCGGTCAGCGTGGTTGCGTCGGCGATGGCGAAGGGCACGTGGAGGATCCGCGCGAGGGTCTGGGAGAGCAGCGTCTTCCCGGTCCCGGTCGAGCCGATCATCAGGATGTTCCCCTTCTGCAGCTCGACGTCCTTCGGGCGGGTGCGGTTCAGCACCCGCTTGTAATGGTTGTGCACGGCGACCGCGAGGACCTTCTTGGCCCGGTCCTGCCCGACGACGTACTGATCCAGGATCGCCTTGATCTCGGTGGGCTTGGGCAGGTGCAGGGCCTGGGCGGCCTCCGGTTCCGAGCCGCCGGCCCGCTCCGACAGAAACGTGCTGCAGAGATGGATGCACTCGTTGCAGATCAGCAGGGTGGTTCCCGCCTGGCAACTGCGGCAGTGGTAGGAAGCCGGGCTCTCGACGAGGCTTTTGATGAGGCTCTCCCGCTTGCCGCAAAAGGAGCAGTGGCGCTCCTGCTTGTCTCGGCTGTGACGCGACTCCCAGAACACCCCCAGCTCCTCCTTTGCCCGGTTTCCCTCCTGCTCCCGAATCTGGGGGCCCCATCTTAAGCGGGAGGGGCAGGTCCTGACAAGCGGTCAGCGGGTGCGGGGCTCCCGGATCGAGAGGGGCTCGATCTCGGGTCCGACAGTCAACGGGGCCTGCTGTCCTGGTGGCTCCGTCGGGACCTGGTCGCTCGAGCCGCCTCGCGGCCGGTCGGCCGCGGGAAACCGGAGCACGAACCGGCTGCCGGCGCCTTCCTGGCTCTGCACTTCGATGCGGCCCCCGTTGTCCTCGACGAGCCGCTTCACGTTGGTGAGCCCGAGCCCCGTCCCGTACTCCTTCGTCGTGAAAAACGGCTCGTAGATGCGCGCGAGATGGGCGGCCGGGATGCCGCAGCCCGTGTCGGCCACCTCGACGGCCACCTGGCCGTCCGCGTCGGCGCGGGTGACGACGGCGAGGTGTCCGCCCGCGGGCATGGCCTCGCGGGCGTTGATCAGGAGGTTGACCAGGGCTTCCTTGACCTGGTCCGGATCCACCGCGATCTCGGGCAGAGGCTCGGCGAACCTGGTCTCGACGGCGATCCGTTCGTGGCCGCCTTGGGCCTTCCACTGCCGGAGCGCCGACTGGGCGAGGGCATCCGCACGGACGCGCTTGGGCTCCGGAGGCTTCTGGCGGGCGTACCGCAGGAAGTCGTTGATCCGGTGCGTGAGCCGGTCCACCTCGTCAATGATGTACCGGGCGACCTCCTGCTTGACGGCGTCCGACTGTTGCTCCTCGATGACGAGCTGGGCCGAGCTGCGAATTACCCCGAGCGGATTGCGCAGGTCGTGGGCGAGGGCGGCCAGCAACTGGCCAACCGAGGCGAGCTTCTCCCGCCGGATCAGCTCCTCCTGCTGGGTTCTGACCGTGCGCAGGCTGTCTTCCAGCGCGTTTCGCATCGCCTGGAACGTGCGGGCGAGGTCCTCGATCTCGTCTCCCGTGCGGATCGCCGGCGCGGGCTGCGACTCCGTCCGGGACACGAACGGCGCGTTGGGCAGCGCGGCGACGTCCCGCCGGAGAGCCTCCGCCTCGCGCCGGAGCGCGAGGATCGGACTGACGATCCGCCGCCCGACGACGAAGCCGAGGGAGGCGAGCACGACGACCAATCCGAACCCGATCAGCCCGACGACGACGAGCATCGAGTTGATCGGCGCGTAGGTCTCGTCGGGCTGCTGCCGGACGAACGCAAACCACCGGGTCCCGCCCAGGCTGGCTGGACTGAGGCGGTGGGCAAACCGCACGGGGGCGGCCCCGACGATCGAGTTGCGCCCGCCGTGGGCGTCGTCCTCGGCGACCAGCCAGAGCGGCTCGTCGCGCGCGAGCTGGTCGAGCAGGGTTTCCGGGATCAGGTGGGCGGTCGGTGGCAGGACCGGGCAGATGAGCGGCGTGCCCTCGGTATCAAGCAGCATGCCGTGGCCGGTCTCGCCGACCCGGATCGGCAGGATGGTGTTCAGGAGCACGTCCCGCCGGACGACCACGCCGACCACGCCGATCGGCGGGCCGCCGCCCTCGCCGGGGATCGGGACCGCGACGTCGAAGACGTACTCGTTCAGCCGGGGGTCGAGCCTCAGCGAGCTGACGTAGGCGGCGCCCGGGGGAGCGGCCATGGCTTCCTGCCACCACTCCTGGTCGGCGTTGAGGTAGGGGGTGTGGGTGTCGGTCGTCGAGACCAGCGCGCCGCGGCTGTCGGCGATGGCGACCCGCACGTAGTAGCCGGTCTCGCGAGCCCACTCGCGGAGGTAGGCGTTCGTCTCCGCCGAGCCGGGCGGGAGCGGGGCGCCATCCACGAGCGCCTGCTGGTAGGCGGCGGCCTTGGTCGCCAGCAGCATGCGGACTTCCAGCTCGCTCTTGCCCGCGTACCGGCGGTTGGCCGCGTCCACGCGCTGCCGCACGAGCATCGGCACGCGGGCCAGCCGAACGGCTCGGTCTATTTCCTGGTCTACGGCCGAGGCGATCCGGATGGCCGTGGAGCGCGCGATCTCCTGGAACCCGCTCCCGATGGAGTGCTTCAGGCTGCTGATGCCGTAGAGGTACGTGGAGGTGAGGGCGACGACACCGGGGACGATGCCGACGATCAGCAGGGCGATAAAGAACTTCTTTTGGAGGCCGCCGGCGCGCATACAAGCTGGTAGCTAGCCGCACAGAGCGAGCAGCCCGGAGAAGGAGGGCGCCTCCACGAGCTAGTCGCTATCAGCCCTCAGCGATGGGCAGAAAGGTTGTACTTCGCCATCCGGTACCGGAGCGTGTTCCGCGTGAGCTTCAATAACCGGCTCGCCTCCGAAATGTTGCCGCCGGCCTTCTGCAGCGCCTCCTGGAGCAGCGCCTTC
>CAZTUO010000092.1:8295-10607 GCA_964616355.1 uncultured Nitrospira sp. | reverse complement strand
GAGGAATACAAGGCGCACGTCATAGCCGAGCTGCAGCAGGCATGCTGCCGCGAGGATGGCATGGTCCTCGCAATCTCCCCTATCTTCCACCATCATCTCGAGGGGAAACTTTGGGTATTCAGGGACGCCTTTGTCCTCGGCGTCTCGAGCGTACCGGAAGCGTTGCGCAAACGCGAGCACATTGTTAATCTCGGCTACCGGAGTAAGCCTGTGATCCTCGGAAATCAGGCGCAGCTGACGCGTGGTCTCAAAAACTTCCGGTGTGAGGCCTTGCCGGACAAACCGAGTGTAATCATGAATTCCGGTCACCTTGTGGTCTTCACTCCGCAACTGCTGATACCGGGCTTCTGAGGCATTGACGCGAACTTCATACCGAGCCGCCGGAGCACTCAAATCACCCGCCTCCCTCCGGAAGTACCACCACATGACGAGCGGGATGATGTCGCCAGGGGTGGGAGCGGGCGACGGCGGAGACGGAGGCGTGATCGGTTCGGGGCTCGGGCTAGGTAGCGGTAGGGGATCGTAGCCGTCCACAGGATTAGGTTCCGGAGGCGGTCCGACCAATGCGACAAGTACAGACGCGGAGGCGATCACCGCCTCTGCAATAGCGGCTGCGTGCTGTTCCTCACCGCCGAGCGCCGCTCCAGCCACAAGGAACACGCTCAAGAGGACCCACCATCCGAGCGGCCATTGGCCATGAACACCCCGATCGAGACCTGCCAACCCAGAACTTTCCCACTCATCCGAAAGAATCAGCCAACGCCGCACCGCCCAGGATGTCCCGGCGAACACGGCCCACAAGAATGCCAGGATCAGCAGGTAGGCCAAGCCCGACAAGAGACCGCCGGCTACACCTGGCCCAGCCAGGTACCGGACCCCGTGCTTCAGCGGGGTCAAGACCAAAATCAAGAGGATAAACGCAGCGGACAGCGATGCAAACCTCATGAAGCGCTCCTCACAAAGGTGCGGTCTCCACTTTGAGGCAAGCAAGCATCTCCAGCTCCGTCGAATTCTCGCTCGCGTCCGCATCGAGCTCAACAGCCACTTCGCGAATTCGTGCGAGCACATGCCCCGGCCCTCGCCACACCGTGCGACGAGGGGCCCGCGGAGCGAGAGCTGCTGCTCTCCTGTCGAGATCACGAACTATGCGTTCGGCAAAGCCCTGCTCGGCCATGCTCCGGAATTCCATCAAGCCCGCAAGGCCGAATTCCGCCAGCCGCCCCAAGAGATAAGACCGGCCGAAGCTTCGCAAGATCTCGCTGGTTTCCTGCATGCACGTCGGTCCGTCCGGAGGGGCCGGAACCAAGCGACCAGCCCGAGCTGCCTCCTCATGCAAGTTGGTCCAGGGCGGCGCCAGCCATTCGAGCCACCGTGGCCGCAATGCGGCTGGAATTACCCATTCGACGTTGACAACCCCCCTCAGTTCCTGGGGGTCAACGTACTGCTTTTCCGAATCTGCAATGGTGATCGCAGCGGCGGCTTGCGCTCGTACGCGAGCGACTTCCTCTTCGATTCTCGCCAGCAACCGTCCACGGAGGCGATCGAGCAACAAGATCAGGTTTTCGACGCCTTGGGCCTCGTACCGGCGGCTCAACGCCTCCTGTGCGGCGTACAATGCCGCAAGAAGCTTTGCATGGGCCTTCTCCACAATCCAAGCCCCACACCCAGCAGCGGCTAACAGGCCAAGCGCAAATGCCACCCAGCCGAGACCAGATCCCAGAAAAAACTGAACCGCGTACTGAAACACCCCAGCCCCCAGCAAGCCGAGCAAGGCAATCCGGCCCCAGACGGCGATGGGAGTCGGGGTGATAGCGATTTCCTGCCTCAGGCGCTCAACCGCCTCATCAAATCCGGCACTCGTGGGTCTGGCGATGTCGGGTTGCCGCTCAAGAATCTCTTGGGCCATCGAGGCCCAAGTCAACAGTCGGTCAGGCCCTCGCACGTAGTGGTGCAACTGGCGCACGTCCTCGGTCAGGACGTTGTCCAGAGAGTCTGCCAAGGTCCTCTCCGAGCTCTCCATGGCCTCAGCCCATCGCCGGGCCTTCGTGAAGTCCAACACATCACGGAGTTTCAGAAAAGCAGCCACCCATCGTCGCCGCGGCAAACCTTCCACTTCGGATGTGATAATGCCGGGAGGGAGGGTCACGCGCCAAGGTTCTCCGGGATTGACCGTCAGAGCGAATGGAGTCTCAGCCAGAAGTCTGCGCGCTAGGGAATCGAGACTGATTTGAGAGTGCAGCCTCGTCCCTCTTTCCTCGTCGAAGGTGGCAGCCGGCTCGTGCCTTCTCAAATCCTTGTATTGCCGCTCCAGC
>CAZTUO010000092.1:3419-8248 GCA_964616355.1 uncultured Nitrospira sp. | reverse complement strand
GAATCCGCAAGCCCACTAGGGTCGGCGTCCAGGAACGCGGCGCCTACTCGCACCACAGGCGGCGACGACCCACCAGGGAGTTCGGCAACGGGGAGCACATCGCTGCCGAACGCGGACTGATCGGGTGCCGAGAGCAACAACAGGAGTCGAGCCACCGAGGTCACCAGATCGTCGGCAGAGCGAGTTCCCGCCGACGGTTCCTGGCTTGGAAAGGGAACGATCAAGTTCCAGGTGCGCAGCGCCAGCGCGGGATGCGAGACCAAATTGTCGAGCTGCCCTTCGACCAGCACGACGGCAATAGCGACCAATCTCCTGGTGCACTCCTCAACCAGCGCGCAGGCGTCCTTGACGCGCTCCTGGTTGTCGGCCTGGCTGCCGTCGATTACGCAGATTAGGCTCGGGCAGAGTGGTTGTCCTGTTATCCGCTGGGGAATCTGGTATCCGAGTTGTTCCAGCCGGTCGAGGTTCGGCGCAGAAAGAAGCTCCGACGCCGCCGCCCGAAGTTTCTCATCCGTCTCAGAGGCACTCCACACCCTGACAGCACGTCGGTGGGGCTCGCCGACTGCATCGAGAAGCCTCTGTAATTCCTTCGTGACCCGCTCCCCCAGTGGGCCGAAGCCAGCGATGAGAGACAAGCTCGCTACGCGCCGAATCGGGGCTGACAGGTCTTCAGAAGAGGCCATCGATCACTCCTCAAGCTCTTAGCCCAAGGCTGTTCACGTACTCTTCGATCAAAGCCGCCTCCTCTTCAATCTGAGCGGCCAGCTTTTCAGCCGGGAATTCCTTCAAGTAATTCACGTAGTCCGAGAGCTGTGCCTTGGTCGTTGCGGAGCCGACTGCACCCACGTATTCGTCCAAGGCCGACACAATTAGCGCGGTTTTTTTCTCATCCTTGCAGAGTTGCCAACACGCAGTGATGCGGCCCTGCTCGAGGAGCAAGTCCTCCTTCGCCTTTCGCTGCTTGCGGAACAGGAAGGAAACCGCCCCGGTGTCAGTTGGAACTGCACGGTTTTCGGGAGGGCCGAACACCGTCTGCCAATCCGTATCGAGCGGTACTTCGTAGACCGTAGCATTGTCCTTCTGGGTCCGCTGCACATTGAGGTAGTAGTAATCGCCCCGCTTCGCGATGAAACCGAAAGCCATGCCGAGAGCGAATGCCTGCCGGGCAGTTCTTGTCCGATCAGGGAAAATATCGGGCAGTTTAGCCAAACACGAGTGGGTGTGGAGTGGGAATGCTCTCATGGCCACGGTTTGCTCGTATTTCTGCTTCCACTCCTCTGCCCCGGTCAGGTACCAGGCTCTGGCGCCGTGAACGTACCGGGCCAGTTCTATCTCGTAAGGCACCGTCGTAGGAACAATCGTCGGAGGTGCCGCTGTGACGCCGGTGGTGGCCGCGGAAAACCGTTCCGCCCACTCCTGCACCTCCTGCGGGAATACGACTTGATCCGAACCCGCCGACCGCGGCATGCAGCCCAGGGCCGCGTGCTGATCGTATTGCATACCCGTTTGAGGCAAACGGGTGCTCCAGAACGGCACACACATATCAAACAGCTCTTCCAGTTTCACCGCCACCGTCCTGCTTGAAATCCCAGCCGCGATGAAGCTCACAACGTCGAGCGCCCGGATCTTGTCGCTATATCGAGCCGCTGCCCGTTCCCCGAACTCCCGGATCAATCCTTGTCGATCCAATGCCAGAAGATTAAGGAAGTAACTTTGGTCCCCGGTGCTCTTCTGGGATTCCTCCAGCAGCGTGGCGGGCTGAACGCGCTTTTGGGTGAAGAACTCTTCCAGAAATCCCCGCTCGGTGACGTCAATATCTACGATGAAGTAAGAGGTTTCGCGACGCCCTTCGACGCGCAGGACCTGGAGGCGATCGCGGAGCAAATTGGCCAGAGTCTCACAGCGACTGGAGAAACCTTCCACCATCTGTTTGCGGCTTCGTGTAAGATTCAATAGTTCGTCGTATACCCTCACGGCGGCATTACGCGCCGGCACGCGGAGCTCTTCCCGGACGATCGCCTGGAAAGCGTCAATCGCCTGCGCCTTAAGTTTTTCATCCTTTCCGCTGAAAGCCGCACGGACGCTGCTCATCCGTGCGAGATCATCCAATGCGCTCTCAAGCGTGTTAGTTTGACTCCGGGCCTCCTCACGATTCCAGACCTCATTCTCAGAGACCATCTCGCCCCGCAGAGCCGAAGCTCGGGCCGACAGCTCATCCAGGATTGTTGCTGTCCCCCTGCTGCCGTATCTGGCCAGCCATGCGTTGACGGCCTCGTCCAGCCACTGCTCCAGGGGCCGCTGCGCAACCGTGGGCTCAGCCAGATAAAAGGCAAGGTTCCGGGTGATGGCTTGTTCGGCCTTTGGCAAGCTCCGCTGGCGGAAAGCATCCATCTTCTGCCGAATAGCGGTCACAAACGCGGCAGGCCGCTTCTTTTCTCCGAACGTTCGCGGGACCCCCTCGCTGGCTTCGCTGATCGGCGCGCCGCTTTCGTCCCGGAGCAAATGGTCGATCACTTGATCAGTCGGCCCTTGTTCATCGAGCTCATGGGTAGCGAGGAAGCTCTGGACCTCTTCGCCCCGCTTTGCGGGCGGCAAGGGCGCCTTCAGTAACTCGGTTTCAAGCAGCTCCTGTAACGTCGACCAGGCGCAGTAGCGAGTCAGCCGCTCCACAGGGAAGCCGAGCCGCGTGCATGCGAAGCTGCTAAAGTTTCGAGGCAGGTTCGTCTCCGGGCAACGTGCCACGTTACGTAGAGCGTTCAGGTTGCGCTGAACGCTGTGGGCCTGTGCGCCCACGGGCGTGGCGACCTCGTGCACTAGCAAACGGGCGACCAGCTCGTAGGCATCTTCCGTCCGGGACAGCCTCTTCTGGTTCTCGTTCTTGATGTCGACCAAGTAGCACAAATCGAAGAGCTGGACGCCACGCGAGAGCGCGATTTTCTCTCCGGCGCTGTTAAGAACGGCTTCCAGGCGCGCCTCCTCATTTCCGTCTTGGAGGGACTGAAGTTCTTTCAACGCGGCATACGTATTGGCTCGCATGATCCGTAGCTGAGTCTGATCGCCCTGAACCTTTTCGTCAAATGCCTCCGGCAGGACGAAAATCCCCACGATTTGAGCGAGTGAACCCGCAAGAGAGCGCGCCAGCAACGCGACATCGAGCAGGGCTCCGCTTCCAGTGCCACCTGCCAGCGAGCAGACGATATAAATCGCCGGTTGAACTTCTGTCTCGCCCGTCCCGGTCCGAAGCCTCGCACTCATCTCCGCTGCGAGCGTTTGCACGCGCTTCACGGCTCGGCCGAGAACCTCCCTCAGATTCAGCATGGAGGCCAGTGCTGCGACCCGTCCGGCGGCGCGAACCTGCCCGCAACCCTTCCCCTGGGCGGCCTTCCTGATCTCGTCGGGCGGAACCTTGCCGGGGATTTGCTGAAACAACCAGGCGTGACCGTCCGGATTCTCGACCAGGGGGAGCAAGTCCTGCCCGCCGATGAAGCAAAGCTCGCTTTGTTCGACCGCCGCCAGCCCAGGGCCGTTCGCGAAGGATCGGGCATCGGAGTCGATGTACACACAGGACAGCGTCGGCAGCTTGCCGACCTTGGCCGTGATTCTGTGCTTTGCCCGGCGCATCGACTCAACGCCCGTTCCGCCGACGCCGACCAGAACTGTCGGACGAAACACCCTCCCAGTCATCTCGCCCGTTCCCGCCCCACCGCTCAGGAGCTCTGACGTTATCATGCTGCTGGAAGTACCCGTCTGCTCCAAACCTTCCGTCAAATCAACACCCCAATCTCCCATGGATTCTGCCCTCGCACCGATGATTCAATCCTCCTTTACGCCGCCGATACGCCACCGGCCTCATCTCGGCCGGGCACTGACCTCACCTCGATAGCGAAAACTATAATCGCCAAGCTGAAACTCGTCGAGATCATACAATTCCAGGCGCCCCACGGGGTTCCCCCGGAACCTTAGGGTTACCCCGTCATCAGCCTCGACCACACAAAGCACTTCTCCTTCAATCCGCTCAGCCCGCACGGTCGCACCTCTCTGCCCGAAGCCAGTCAAAACCAAGTCGCTGCCAGGTCCGTCGATCCGCAATCTGAGACGACGAAACGAACCCAAGTCACAAGTACGCTGCGGCTCGCCCGTCCGCCAATACGTCAGGGAGCCATGAGGACGCGGGCGCTGCCGGTACCACAGCCAGACCACCCCCAACAGTGCCGCGACGCTGAGGGCCACTCCCAAAGGGAGCAGCATTTGGCGCAGCTTAGCCCTGCGTTCGGCCTCCTCACGTGCGCGGCGGGCCGCCTCTTCGGCCTTCCTGCGCGCCTCCGCTGCGGCAGCTTCCCCACGGCGGCGCTTGGCCGCCTCTTCGGCCTGCTGGCGAGCCTGCTCCGCTGCTAGCTCACTACGTACCTGTTTGCGGACCTTCTCCAGGTCAGCCGCAGCCGTCTGGACCGTTTTGTAGTTCGGGTAATTCTGCCCTCGGAAGGCCCGGTCCATGCCCTCGTCGATTTCCGGGCCAAGCTGGACCTGCCAGACGAACCAGGGCATCCCCGCAAATCTGCGGGCCACCTCCTCCAGCCGTACCTCGCCCGACTTGCCACGCACCCAGGGCGGTGGATTGTTCCGGCCGTCGGTAAAGAGGAGGACCACTTTCATGTGCTTGCTGCCGCCTTGAGCATCGTCCAGCCGCCTGGCTTCAGCCAAGCCCTCCTGGATCGCGGCGGCGGTATAGGTCCAGTCGCCTCTCGCCACCATCCCATCGACCAACCGTTTCAGCCGCTGCTTGTCGCGATCGTCTTGAATCACCACCGTCGGCTGCGCCCGAACCTCGG
>CAZTUO010000092.1:1302-3374 GCA_964616355.1 uncultured Nitrospira sp. | reverse complement strand
CGGTTACAGCCCTCGATCAGCTCCTTCAAAACCCTCTTGACCTCCGGGAAGATGTTCTGCCCGCCGGCCTCGCCGATCATCGTGCGGGATGTGTCAATGATAAGGATGAGGTCCGTTGGTGTGTTCGCTCGGGTAGTTTGCCGTTCCTGGCCAGCCGAGGATACCGCCAGGAGGAGCGCGGCCAAGCTCCCGAGGAGGAACCGGTAGGAAAACCTCGGGCCGTCCGCATTCATCGCGTCAACTCCTTCAGGATCTCGGCGGCTCTGGCGCTGCCGCAGATAGCAATGAATTCTATCTGATTTCGAGCCCCACGGTAACTGCCTGGGGATTGCTGTCCCATCACTTCGCCGCCGCAAACGGCGCCCGCGAGGCAGAACCGGCGGGCATCCTGTGGGTCGGGCTTCAGCAGGAAAACGGTCCCGGCGGGCACGGCATCCTTGTGCTGGCGGTGGAGGGTTACCGGCACCACAGCGCGTCCGCTGACCAGTTTCGGTTCACCGCTCGTCCCCACCCGCACGCCCGCGAGGTAGACAGCCTCCCCGCCACGAAGACCCTCAGCGCTGCGGAATTCGACGGAGACGGTGCGCCCGCCGAAGCGATTGCAACCGCTCCACATGAGCACCCAGATCGCAAAACTGAGGAACTTCAAGCTGCGGTGTGTCATCGTCCGCCTCCCTCTTTGCAACCGACGCGCCAATCCTTCGGATCGAAAGCTCCCGCGCGCACAACCGATTCGGCATCCAAATAATACACCTTTCCGGCACAGGATTGTGACACTATTGCCACATCCAGGTGGCAGTTCCGTCACGTCGCGCGCGGTTAAGGGAGGGCCGCCACGGGGCGCCTCAAGCCCGTCGGTTCTCCAACTGGGCGGCATCGCTCGCGGCGTCAACGTATTACGAAGGACTCTGCGCCCGGCGCAAGCGCTGCGCGATACTGCGGCGAACCTGGCACGAAGCGTGCACCAAGGGGAGGCGGCGGATCCGATCCGCCCGCATGAACGATTATCATGACGATGTGGCTAAAGTTCTGATTCTGGATGATCGCGAAGACTACCGACGAGCCTTGCAAGCGGCGCTGCGCAGGGAGTTCGACGTCATCTGCGCCGGAACCGCGGAGGAGGCGAACCGGCTGATGGATGCAACGGTGCAAGTTGCGCTCGTAGACGTGCGGCTCTCTGAAGAAGATCCTACGAACCGCGACGGCTTAGCGTTTCTAGGCAAGGTAAGGCAGCAGTACCCTCACACGCCAGTAATCATGATGAGCGCCTACAGGGACGTGGACGCCGATACGACGTTCGAGGCTGGCGCCGACTGCTTTTTGCGGGAACCGATTGATCTGCGGAAGCTGAGGGCCCTGTTGCACGAATTCGCCGAGCACGGCCGCAGTCCCGAGAGGACGGCGCAACTGAAGGCGGAACTGTACGAGGGGAAGGCATGACGGGCCTCCTGTTCCAGCTTGTCGTAAACGGGCTGATCAACGGGTGCCTTTACGCGCTGGTGGCAGTGAGCTACGCGTTGATCTACAACACAACGCGTGTCTTCCACGTCGCCCACGGGGCAGCCTACACGGTAGGGGCCTACCTCTGTTTTTACTTTCTCGTTCGTCTCGGGTGGCCGTTGCCGGTGGCAATGGCCGTAGCCATCCTGCTCTGCGGCTTCCTCGGTGCGCTGATGGAATGGTTGCTCTACGCGCCCCTGGTGCGGCGTCGTTCCTCTCCGCTGGTCGCGTTCCTGAGTTCTCTCGGGCTTTATACGGCGGCGGTCAATGTCGTCGCGCTGCTGTTCGGCAACGAAACTCAGGTCTTGCGCTCGGGTGTGGCCGAAACGGTGAGCGTCGGAGGCACCATCATCACCAAGATCCAGGGGGCGCAGGCTCTGATCGCAGGTGGAATCCTGGGGGCGCTCCTGCTCGCGTTGCATCGAAGTCGTTGGGGCAGGACGATCCGTGCGGTTCGGGACAATCCCGTGCTGGCCAGCGTCATGGGCATCAACCTCTTCGCCGTTCGGACCGTGGTATTTGCGGTGGGATCCGCCCTGGCGGCGCTGGCGGCAGTTCTCTCCGCAGTGGAT
>CAZTUO010000092.1:0-1271 GCA_964616355.1 uncultured Nitrospira sp. | reverse complement strand
CCCGCTCTGTTGACGGCGGCAGTAGCGCTCATCGTGGGCGGCATTGGTACTTTCGCAGGACCGGCGGCGGGGGGCCTCCTCCTTGGAGTTCTTCAGGCACTGGTCGTCTGGAAATTCTCAACGCAGTGGACCGAGGCGGTCACCTTTGCCGTGCTGATTGCTTTCCTCGTATTCCGACCGTCCGGGATCCTGGCGCCCCGCAGGCGCCTGGAGGAGCAGGCGGTATGAATTACCTCTGGCACGTCCTGACGATGATCGCGATCTACGTGATGCTGGCCGCCTCGCTCAACTTGGCGGCAGGTTATACAGGCCTGCTCTCTTTGTGCCACGCCGCCTTTTACGGACTTGGCGCTTACACAACTGCGGTGCTCATGGTCGGTGCCGGGTGGGGCTTTTTCGCGGCTCTCGGCATGGCCATCCTGTTGACAGCACTCACCAGCCTGTTGATTTCGGCTCCGTCGCTGCGGCTGCGCGGCGACTATTTCATCCTGGCGACCCTGGGCTTTTAGATGATCATCTTTGCAGTCTTCTACAACTGGGTCACGCTTACGCGAGGTCCCTACGGGATCCCGGGAATCCCGGTGCCGAGCGTATTCGGTGTGACAGTGGATTCGGTTTTCCGTTTCTTTGTTTTCACGGTAGCCGTCGGCAGCGCGACACTGGTCCTGCTCTGGCTTCTGTCGCACTCGCCCTTCGGCCGCGTTCTCCGCGCGGTTCGCGACGACGAACTGGCGGCAGCCGCGCTCGGCAAGAACGTCACCGCTCTGAAGACGACAGCTTTCGTACTCGCAGCCTGTTTCGCGGCCGTCCCAGGGGGTCTGTTCGCCAGTTACATGCGCTATATCGACCCGACCAGCTTCACTCTCACGGAGTCGATCTTTATCCTGGCCATCGTGGTGATCGGCGGAGCCGGCAGCTTCGAGGGGCCTGTGGCGGGAGCTGCGCTGATGGTCTTGTTGCCAGAGGCGCTGCGGTTCCTCGAGATTCCGGATTCCGTAGCGGCGAATCTGCGCCAGGTCGTCTACGGCCTCTTGCTGATCGTGTTGATGCGATTTCGGCCGCAAGGCTTGATGGGGGAGTACGACTTTGAATAGCTCGGAAGTCAGCCTCGAGTGTCGGGACGTTTCGAAGAGCTTTGACGGCGTCCATGCACTCGAGAATGTTTCCGCCACGTTCGAGGTGGGGAGGATCACGGCGTTGATCGGGCCGAACGGAGCCGGCAAGACGACGCTCTTTCATATCCTGGGCGGATCGCTCGTGCCCGACAGCGG
>CAZTUO010000091.1:9747-10626 GCA_964616355.1 uncultured Nitrospira sp. | reverse complement strand
GCCGCCATTGATGAGATGAAGCGGGCCGCCCTCGCCCGCGGGGTGGACATCATCAACCTGGGGATCGGCGACCCCGATCTCCCCACGCCGGCGCCGATCATCGAGCGCCTCCAGCAGGCCGCCACTGATCCGAAGCACCACCAGTATCCGTCCTACGAGGGGATGCTGTCCTTCCGCCAGGCCGTCGCCAACTGGTACCGGCGGCGCTTCGGCGTGACGCTGGACCCGGCGACCGAGGTGCTGACGCTCATCGGCTCGAAGGAGGGAATCGGCCACATCCCGCTCGCCTTCGTGGATCCCGGCGACGTGGTCCTGGTGCCGAGCCCCGGGTATCCGGTCTATCCGGTGGGCACGAGCTTCGCCGGAGGGGTGCCCTACGTGATGCCGCTGCTGAAGCAGAACGGATTTTTGCCGGACCTGGACGCGGTCCCGAAGGACGTGGCGCGGCGCGCCAAACTCATGTTCCTGAACTCGCCGAACAATCCGACCTCCGTCGTCATGAGCCGGGAGTATTTCGCGCGGGCCGTCGCCTTCGCGCAGGAGCACCAGATCATCGTCTGCCACGACGCCGCCTATTCGGAGATCTACTACGACGGCCGGCGGCCGCCGAGCTTCCTGGAGGCGCCCGGAGCCAAGGAGGTGGGCATCGAGTTCCACTCGCTCTCGAAGACCTTCAACATGACCGGCTGGCGCATCGGATTCGCGGTGGGCAATCGGCAAGTCCTGCAGGGGCTCTTGAAGATCAAGAGCAACCTGGACTCGGGCGTCTTCCAGGCCGTGCAGGAGGCGGGGATCACGGCCCTGGACCTGGACGACGCGCTGACGCCGGACCTGCGGCGGATCTACCAGGAGCGGCGCGACGTGCTTGTGCCGGGGCTC
>CAZTUO010000091.1:0-9733 GCA_964616355.1 uncultured Nitrospira sp. | reverse complement strand
GCCGGCGGCCTTCTACGTCTGGGCGGCGGTGCCGAAGGGCTACACCTCCACCTCGTTCACCGCGCATCTCTTGGAGAAGGCGGGGATCGTGACGACGCCGGGTAACGGCTTCGGCGAGCCGGGCGAGGGCTACATCCGGATGACCCTGACCACCTCCAAGGAACGGCTGGCGGAAGCGGTGGAACGGATCAAGAAGGCGGGCTGGTAATGCTGGTGCGCGATGCAGTCAGGCCGTGGGCGGTTTCCCGAGGGCCCACCCCGGAAACACCAGGACAGCCAGGTGGCACTGGAGCACTCGCGCGAGAATCTTCGCCCGCTCGACTCCAAGATTAATGCGGTCACGCTCGATAGCAGAAATTGTGGATTGCGGAATGTCCATGAGCCTGGCCACCTCACTCTGGCTGACCCCCCTGAAGTTCGCGCACGATCCGCACGGCTTCTCTGACCGACACGGTCACCCGCGTTCGCGCTCGACGATGATTCAGGTTGAAGAGGATACCCCAATTCGTGTACTGGTTTCCTCTAGCTGGCACACTCTCGCCAGAGAGCACTAAGATATCAACCTGTTCTGTACTGGCAAAGGCTCTGGCGAGGTAACCCTGAACTTTCCTTCCTGCGGGTGGCGTGGCGAACGGGCGCCCCGACGCGCGCAACAGAAGGGGAGAGCGGCCGTCAGGGCTGAAGGCAGGACCCGCCTCTCATGACACGCGAAACGGCCTACATCGCCTTCGGCTCCAACGTGGGGGACCGGCTGGACTATTGCGACCGGGCGGTCACGCTCCTGAGCCTGTTGCCGTCCTCGCAGGTGACCGCCGTCTCGTCGCTCTACGAGACGGAACCGGTCGCCGACGGCACGGACCCCGGCGTCGGCTGGTTCTTGAACGGCGTGGTCCGCCTGGAGACAGACCTCACGCCGCGAAGCCTGCTCGCTGTCTGCCGCGAGATCGAGCGGGCGCTCGGCCGCGACCTCGACCATCGCGGCGGCCCCCGTACCTTGGACCTGGACCTGCTCTTCTACGGGGAGCGCGTCCTCAGCGAGTCCGACCTCACGGTGCCCCATCCCCGCCTGCATCTCCGGCGCTTCGTCCTGGTGCCCCTGGCCGAGCTGGCCCCCGACCTCGTCCATCCGGTCCTACGCCGGACCGTCCAAGACCTGCTCGACCATCTGGCTGATCCTGCCCAGGTCCGGAGACTGGAGCCGGCACCCGGCTCCCGCTACGGGTCCCGCCCGGCTTGCTCATCACCCATCACCGGGGACCCGTTGCACCCTGCAGAGCGACGGGTGCGTCCCTTGCCCATCTGATGCGGCTCATTCGCTCCGTTCGCGTCATGGCGGCCTGGAGCCGCGCCCTCCGGCGGGAAGGCGTCCGGGTCGGCCTCGTGCCGACAATGGGGGCGCTGCATGAGGGCCACCGCGCGCTGATCCGGGCGGCGCGGCTGGCGAGCGACGCGGTCGTCGTGAGCCTCTTTGTGAACCCCCGCCAGTTCGGCCCGACGGAAGACCTGGCCCGCTATCCGCGGCGGCTCCACGCGGACCTCGCGCTGTGCCGCGGGGAAGGCGTGGATGCCCTTTTCGCCCCGACGGCCGCAGACATCTATCCGCCCGGGTTCCAGACCTCGGTCATCGTGCGGCACCTCTCACGGCGATGGGAGGGGGAGGCCCGGCCCCACCACTTCGAAGGGGTCGCGACCGTCGTCACCAAGCTCTTGTGTCTGGTCCAGCCAGACCTCGCCTTCTTTGGCCAGAAGGATTTCCAGCAGGTCGCCCTCGTGCGCCGGCTGACGGCGGACCTGAACCTCGGCGTGCGGATCGTGGTCCGCCCGACCGTCCGCGAGCCGGATGGCTTGGCCCTCAGCTCGCGGAACGAATACTTGACGCCGGCGCAGCGCCGCGCCGCGCCGGTCCTTTACCGGGCGCTCCAGGCCGGCCGGCAGGCGATCCGCGCCGGCGTCCGCTCGGGGGCGCGGGTCTACGCCGTCATGCGGCGCGTCATCGCGGCCGAGCCGCTGGCCCACGAAGAGTACCTGGCGGTGTGCGATCCCGACACGCTCGAGCCGCTCCCGCGCGTGAGCGGCCGGGCGGTCCTGCTCGGCTCCGTGCGGGTCGGGCGCGTCCGGCTGATTGACAATCTCCTGGTGCGGGGCTGAGCTAGGCGGGCCCGCGCCGTTTGGCGGCACCCAGCGCCTGGATGTGCCGGCTCAGGCGGTCCTTGTCTTCCATGCCGACGCGGAGAAACTGGAGCCCCAGGCCAGCCGGGCGGATCGAGCGCACGACCGCGGCCTCGACCGTCACCGTCTGGGCCGGGTCGGTGAGCTGCAGCACGAGCTGCAACAAGGCGCCCTCATCCGGGCGGACGCTCGTCTGCAGGGCGCAGCCCGCCATCGAGAGGTCCGTCACCACGCCGGTGCCCTCCACTCCCTCGCCGGAAACCGTCACGGGAATCCACGTGGGGATGCGCTCGTATTCCCGTTTGTCCACCGGGCCGCGGGTGTAGCGCGTGCCCCACTGAAAGGCCCGGAAGCGGTACATGCAGAGCTGGCAACGGAACGGGTAGAGATAGAAGACGCTGGCGACCTGCTCGAAGAGCCCGTCGCGGCGGGTCCGGCGGACGTAGTCCTTCCCGCACTGCGGGCAGGGCGGTTCCATCACCGACTCTCCTGCCGGTCCGCTCCCGGCCCGGACGATCCGTCCCTCAGGCGCTGCGCGGCCAGGATCGGCTCGAGGTCTGCCGGGGAGTAGGTCGGCGGCTTAACCCACTTGCCGTCGGCGCGCTTGTGTCCACCGACTTTGCTCATGTTCGAGCGGTGGACTTCGCGAAACACGGGCTCCAGGTCAATGCCGCAGGAGACGGCGGTCCCATAGACCACGTAGAGCAGGTCGGCCAGCTCCTTGGCGACGCCTGCCAGGTCCTTGTGCGCCAAGGCCTCCTGCAGCTCGCCAAATTCCTCGGCGATCAGCCGGATCCGGAGCCGGCGCGTCGCCTCGTCCGGGAGCATCGGGGCGGGCGCGACCAAGATCTCGAACGTCCGGTGAAACTCCGCCACCATTCGCTGCTCCTCCGTCATGGGCCCTCCTTCGGCCTGCTCAGTCCGCCTCCAGGGCGGGCGCGTGTCTCGGGCTGGATTCGATCGGCTCCAGCGGCGGTAGGTCCTTGTCGGTCGCGATCCCCAGCTCCTTGAACTTGCGGGCCGCCGGCAGCACGCGGGCCTCCAGCGAGCCGACCGCCCGGTTGTAGGCCTGCACGCTCTTGCTCAGCGCCTGGCCGATCTCCGCCAAGTGCTCCGCCAGCACCGCCATCCGCTCGAACAGCTCCTTGCCCAGCCGGCCCGCCTGCTCGGCGTGCCGGCTGAGCCGCTCCTGCCGCCACCCGTAGGCCACGGCGCGGAGCAGCGCGATCAGCGTGGTGGGCGTCGCGAGCACGACGCCGCGGGCGAACCCGTCCTCGATGAGCGTGGGGTCCTGCTCGATGGCCGCGCCCAGGAACTGCTCGCCGGGCAGGAAGAGGACGACGAACTCCGGCGCCTGCGGAAACTGCGCCCAGTAGGCCTTGGCGCCGAGCTGCTCGATGCGCGAGCGGACCTGCGCGGCGTGCCGGCGCAGCGCGGCCCGCTGCTGGGCCTCGTCCGCTGCCTCGTGGGCCTCCAGGTAGGCGGCGAGCACCGCCTTGGCGTCCACGACGATCTGGTGGCCGTTCGGAAGCTGCACGAGCAGGTCGGGCCGCTGGCGTCCCTCGTCGGTCTCGACCGATTCCTGCTCGACGAAGTCGCAGTGTTCGACCATCCCGGCCAACTCCACGACCCGCTTGAGCGTGAGCTCGCCCCAGCGCCCCCGGACGACCGGGGAGCGGAGCGCCTTGACCAGGTTGCCGGTCTCCTGCTGGAGCCGCTGGTGGGATTCCGCGAGGAGCTTGAGGTGCTGGTCCAGCCCGCCGTAGGCCGACTGGCGCGACCGCTCGAGGAGCCGGAGCTGCTCCTCGTACCGCTGCAGCGCCTCCTGGAGGGGGCGGACCGCCTCCTCAATAGCCTGGTGGCGCCGCGCCAGCTCGCTCTTGGCTTCGGCCTGCAGCGTCTCGAAGGAGGCCCGGGCCAGCTCGAGGAAGGCTTCGTTGTTGCTTTTGAGGGCTTCGCCCGAGAGGGCCTTGAAGGCGTCCGCCAGCTCCTGCCGCGCCTCGTCCAGCTCGGCGCGGAGGCGGGCCAGCGCCCCGCGCTCAGCGTCTATCTGCGTGCGGAGTTCCGCCGCGACCGCCTCGGCCCGCTGCGCCCGCTCGGCCGTCTCGGCCAGCCGGGCCTGGGTCTGCCCCCGCCCCCGCGCCGCCCACAGGCCGGCGACGAGCGCGCCGACGATCAGGCCGGCGACGAGGCCGATCGAGAAGGACGTCAGATCCACCAAGGGGACGACCTCCCTGCGCGCTGCACCGGACCCTTCGGCTCGATGGCGATGCCGCAAGGGTACGGGAATCGCGGGCGTCCGTCAAGAAACGGATTTGGCCTTCGGCAGGCATTCTGGGTAGAATGCCGCAAGCACGAATCCGGAGGGAAGGCAACAGGCATCGTGCGATGAATCGGCTATTGAGCCTCGGACGATACGGGTTCCTGCTCTGTCTTCTGACTGGGCCGGACCCGGCGGCCGGGTTTCCGATCAGCAGCGCCGCCTGGTCCGACGCCCAGTGGGAGCAGCGGTGCGCGGATGTCCGGACGAGCTACAACCCGTCCGGGCCGCTCCGGACCGATACGCTCACGATCAAGCCCTGGGATCCCCGGTTCCTGGATTTCCTCTATTGGGTCTGGGCGAACAAGATCATCGAGCACCAGGTCGAGCAGGTGGGCGGGACCGAATGGGAGGGGCCGACCAACGGCGTGATCTTCCACTGGGCGCCGGGGTCGCGCTGGGAGACCCACACGCTCGTGCCCTTCGAGCACGCGATCCACCACATCGCGGACGAGCACCGCTGGCAGGACAACATGTTCAAGGAGTTCTTCGAGCCCTACGGGCCCGTCACCGGCGTGAGCATCCGGCTGCGCCTCTCCATGGACAAGTCGCCGACCTGGGCGCAGTTCCTCAAGCACATCGGCGGCCCGGACAGCCCCTACTACCGGTACGTCTTTCACCAGGAGAGCCGGATTGATCCGGCCCGGCGCGTGGTCACGATGGTCGGCGGCCAGGGGGTGCTCTTCGAATACACCTTCGAGCGGTACCTCGAAGAGATCAAGGAAGTGCTCACCGACTGCAAGGCCTTTCAGTTCTTCGAGCTGTACGATCGCTACGGCAAGGGCTTCGCGTCGAAAGTCGGCTGGGCTGGCCAGCCGTTGATGGAGCCCCGCCCTCAGGAGCCGCCGGCGGGCCCCAAGCCGATGAACAATCCGCACGGTGACCATTGACGGGCCGCCGAGGCCAGCCGTCGGAAGTCCCCCGTGCCCGCTCCGGCCTCCGGGAACGGGGCCCGCGGCCCGCCGCGGCCGGACGACAAGCAGGACCCAGGAGTCCCGTCGCATGCAGATCAAGCACTGGCTGCTCGGACATCCACTGGCGACTGCCCAAGCGACCGAGGAGCGGCTGTCCAAGCCCGTGGCGCTCGCCGTCTTCTCCTCGGACGCGCTGTCCTCCGTGGCCTACGCGACCGAGGAGATCCTGCTCGTCCTGGTGCTGGCCGGCCCGGTCGCCCTGCAGGCCTCGATCTGGATCAGCCTGGCGATCGTCCTGCTGCTGGCGATCCTCACCGCCTCCTACCGGCAGATCATCGTGGCCTATCCTGCCGGCGGCGGCGCCTACACGGTCTCGAAGGCCAACCTCGGCGTCAAGTGGAGTCTGGCCGCGGCGGCTGCGCTGCTGATTGATTACGTCCTCACCGTCGCGGTGAGCGTCGCGGCCGGGATCGCGGCGGTGACGTCCGCGTTCCCCGCCCTCCGCGAGCATCGCGTCGGGCTCGGGGTGCTGGCCATCTTGGGGCTCACCTACGCCAACCTGCGGGGCGTCCGCGAGTCCGGGAAGCTCTTCGCCGTGCCGACCTATCTGTTCATCGGCAGCCTGGGCCTGCTGCTGGTGGGGGGGCTGGGCCGTCTCCTGTTCGGCGGGGAGCTCCGGCCCGCGGCGCCCGCCCCGACGCTCGCCGGTGCGACGGAGGGCCTCACGCTCTTCCTCCTGCTCCGTGCCTTCTCGTCCGGCTGTACTGCGCTGACGGGCCTCGAGGTGATCTCGAACGGCGTCGCGGCCTTCCGCAAGCCGGCCGCGGAGAACGCGGCGACGACGATGGTCTGGATGGCCGCAATCCTCGGCACGCTGTTCCTCGGGATTACGGGCCTGGCCGCCGCCTTGGCCGTCCTGCCCCGGGAGGACGAGACGGTGGTCTCCCAGCTCGGCCACGTCGTGTTCGGCGACGGGCCCCTCTATTACTTTTTGCAGGCCACTACATTAGGCATCCTCTTCCTCGCGGCCAACGGGAGCTTCGCCGGGTTTCCGCGCCTCGCCTCGCTGCTGGCCAAGGACGGCTTTCTGCCCCACCAGATGAGCGAGCTGGGGGACAAGCTCGTCTTCTCCAACGGGATCCTCCTGCTCGGCGGCTTCGCCGCCCTGCTCCTGCTGCTGTTCGGGGGCGACACCCACGCGCTGATCCCCTTGTACGCAATCGGGGTCTTCCTCTCGTTCACCCTCTCGCAAGGCGGCATGGTGCAGTACTGGCGCGCCGCCTGGCGGTTCGAGCGCCGGCGCGGCGCCCGCAAGGCGCTGGCCATCAACCTGGCAGGCTGCGCGGCCACCGGGCTGGCGACCATCGTGCTCGCGGTCACGAAGTTCGTGCAAGGCGCCTGGGCGGTGATCCTCCTCATCCCCCTGCTCATGATGATGTTCCGCACCATCCGCCGCCACTACGTCGCGGCGGACTGGGCGCTCTCGCTGGGCCAGTATTCCCGCCTGCCTGTCCCCAAGCGGACCGTGTACGTGATGCCCATCAGCGGGGTGAACCGGGCTGTCGTGCTCGCCCTGGACTATGTCCTGGACAACGTCGGGCGGCCCGACCTGCGCGCAGTCTACGTGGACACGGATCCGGACGCGACGGCCGAGGTGAAGGCGCAGTGGGAGAAATGGGGGCGGGGAGTCCCGCTCATCGTCATCCCCTCGCCGTTTCGTGAAATCGTCGTCCCGCTGCTTCGCTATATCGAACAGGTGCGCCAGGAGAATCTGGGCGGCTGGGTCACGGTCCTCCTGCCGGAGGTGGTCCCCGGCCGCTGGTGGCAGACGCTGCTCCACAACCAGCGCGCGCTGCTGATCAAAGGTGCCCTGCTGTTCAAGTACAACACGATCGTGCTCGACGTGCCCTACCATCTCGATTAGCCGAGCCCGAGCCGCCTCACCCGTCCCTGGTCGGCGTCCACCTGCACGCGCTCGCCGTCCTGCAGGCGCGTCGTCGCGGCGGCCACGTTCGCGAGGGCTGGCAGCCCGTACTCCCGCACGATGATCGCGCCGTGCGAGAGCGGTCCGCCCAGCTCGGCGATCAGCCCGGCGGCGAGGCTCAGCAGCGGGGCGAGCCCTGGGTCGATGACGGGGACCACGAGGATGTCCCCGCGCCGCACGCGCCCGGTGTCCTCGGGGGTGACGACCAGGCGGACGGGACCTTCGGCGACGCCGGCGCTGATCGGCAGACCAGCCAGGCCGTTGGCCTCGTCGCCGGCCGCGGTGGCCTCGCCCCGCAGCACACCTCCGTGGCGGATGAGGGTGTCCGGTGCGGGGAGCCTGGCGTTCCGCTCCCGCTCGGTGCGGCGCGCCGTCACCACGGCCTGCCAGGTCCCGCCCCGCGCCGGACCGGCTCCAGCCACGATCGCCTGGACTTCGCTCGCTGTCAGGAAGAACAGATCGTCGGCCGTGTCCAGGAGCCCGCGGGCCGCAAGCCGGCGCCCGAGCGCGAGCAGCGCGCGCCGGCTGCCGGCCTGGTACCGCATGAGGGCGTGGCGGTTGGCCTCCCGGAGCGCGAGGAAGCGGCAGAGTGACCGGTACCAGAGCCGGAACCAGAGCCACTCATGCCACCGCCAGCCGAACGCGCGCCGGATGCGTGCCAGCGCAGTCCGGCGCGCAGCCGCCTGGCGGGCGCGGACGGCGTCGGGATCCGGCGGCGCATCGGCCTGGAGATGCCCGCGCACGATGCCGAGGAGGTAGGCCGGGGTCTCGGCGAACCGAGGGGCCATGACGTCCGACTCGCCGACCGCGCGATGGCCGTACTCCTCGAGATACTGCTCGAAGGCCTCCAGAAAGCGGGTCCCGGCCAGGCGGGCCCGGTAGTCCTCGGGAGCCCAGGGGGACGCGAGGAAAAAGGTGCGGGCGGCCGGCTCGTCCCGCGCGAGCCGGGCCAGGTCCGCCAGGCCCAGGATCTGGTTCGCGCTGACAATGGTCCCCAGGCCCTGCGTCGCGGCGTTCAGCAGCCGGCGCCAGTCGTCGGGGGCGCGCCGCGCCAGCGTGGCGCCCAGGACGTAGAGGCCCCGGGAGACGCCGCCCACGATCCCGAACGTGAGGTCCTCGTCGAGCAGCCGACGGTGCTGCGCCGCGAGGCGATTCAGGAGCGCCGGTTCGTCCAGCGCTGAGCCCTCGAGGTCCTTCGCCAAGGCGGCCTGCGCCTCGCCGAGCCGCCGCAGCTCCGCAAACCGCGCCGCGGCCCGCCGCGCCGCCGCGCGGACCTTGCCGCCGAGGTTCAGGTGCGCCCGGACGAGTCGCCCCCAGGGGAGCGGCTGGGCCGCCGGAATGAGGCCCGGCTCGCCGCCCATCTGCTCCGTCACCAGCCGCGGCTCGCCGCGGAGCTGTCCTATCAGGGCCTGAAACAGCGTGACGTTGATGTAGGGACGTCCCCAGACCACTTCGATCGCGGACCAGCCCGGCGGGATGACGCAGCTCGCCTCCCGGTAGGGGCGGACGATGCACTGGTCCATGAACTCCCGCACGAACGACAGGGCGAACGGGCTGGGCAGCTCCGGGAGGGTCTCCTTGAAGTTGGCGCGGGACCAGACGACGGTCTGAGTGCCGGGCCCGGGGGCGGGAACGGGGATCGCGCGGGCCTGGAGCAGCCAGAACCCGCGCCAGTCCATCGCCCACTCGATATCTGCCGGCTGGCCCGTCAGGCGCTCGACCCCTTTGGCGAGGCGGGCCAGCGCCACGGCCTCCTCATCGCTCAAGGCCGGTTGGGCAGCCTGGGCCGGCGGCAGCCGCTCGTCCGTGAGCCCGGCCGGCCCGGGCACCCGCGCGAACGGCTTCGGGGGGACGTCGCGCCCGATCACGGTGCCGCGGTCCCCTTCCATTGCGACCAGATACTCGTCCGGCCTCACGAGCCCGCTCACCAGCGGCTCGGCCAGGCCGAAGACGGCGTTGATCACGACCACGGTGGGATCGCCGGTCAGCGGATGGCGCGAGTGGGCGACGCCGGCGGCGCGCGGGGCGAGGAGCGGCTGGACGACGACGGCCATGGCGGGCGCGACCCGCGGGGGAGCGCGGCGGCTCCGGTAGGCGAGGGCCTCGGGGGTCCAGAGCGACGCCCAGCACTGCACGATCGCGCCGGCGAGCCGTTCGCGCGGGACGGCCAGCAGGGTCCGGTACAGGCCGCTGAACGTCGCGGCTTCGTCGTCTTCTTCCGGCGATGAGGACCGGACGGCCCAGCGCGCGCCCCCGTCCCCCAGGCCGGCTTCCCGCTCGACCCGGTCCAGCTCAAGCCCTAAGGCCGCCAGCACCGGCGCCGGCACCGCCACCCCCGCGAGCCGC
>CAZTUO010000090.1:0-10655 GCA_964616355.1 uncultured Nitrospira sp. | reverse complement strand
AAAACCGGACATTTCTCCTTTGGGAGAAACCGGACATTTCTATTTTGGCTTGACACGACTAGGGTAAAACGCTTGACTAGCGGGGGGCGATGTGGGAGACTGGCGGGGCGAGCGTCCACGAGCGCTTCGTTTCATGGCCGTTTCCGCCGCATCCGATCGTTCACGCGCAGACAATCACGAGTGAAACCCATACGAAGGTGCCACGTATGTCCTTGCTCAAGCAGATTCACAGCCCGCTGGACCTGAAGCGCTTGTCGCCGGAGGCGTTGCCCGAGCTCTGCCAGGAGGTTCGTGAGCAAATCGTCTCCGTCGTTTCCAGTGTCGGCGGCCACCTGGCGTCGAACCTGGGCGTCGTGGAGCTCACCGTCGCCTTGCACTACCTGCTGGATACCCCGAACGACCTGATCGTCTGGGACACGAGCAACCAGGCCTATACGCACAAGCTGCTCACGGGCCGGCGCGAGCGGTTCCACACCCTCCGGCAATACGGCGGGTTGAGCGGGTTCTGCAAGCGGGAAGAGAGCGTTTACGACACCTTCAACGCGGGCCACGCCGGCACTGGCGTGTCGGCGGCGATCGGCATGGTCGAGGCGCGAGAGCAGCTCGGCCAGACCCACAAGGTGGTCTGCGTCGTGGGCGACGGCGCCATGACCGCGGGGATGACGCTGGAGGGGCTGCACCACGCCGGTGGGCTCGGCAAGGACTTCCTGGTGATCCTGAACGACAACCAGATGTCCATCTCGAGGAACGTGGGCGCGATCTCGGCCTACCTGAACCGGACCTTCACCGGCGAGTTCTACACGCGGGTCAAGGAGGAGACGGGCCAGTTCCTGCGCGCGATCCCCCATATCGGCAGGGAAGTCGAAAAGATCGCTCGCCGAGCCCAGGAGCTCGCCAAGGGCCTGATCCTGCCGGGGGTGCTGTTCGAGGAGCTGGGCTTCCGGTACGTGGGCCCCATTGACGGCCACCGCTTCGACCACCTGCTGCCGACGCTGGAGAACGTGCTGAAGCTCAAGGGCCCGACGCTGCTGCACGTCATCACGAAGAAGGGGCTGGGCTACGAGCCGGCGATGAAGAACCCGGTGTGGTTCCACGCCTGCCCGGCCTTCGTGCGCGAGACGGGCGAGCCGGCGAAGAAGCCGCCCCGGCCGTCCTACACCGCGCTAGCGGTGAAGGCCCTGATCACGCTGGCTCGGCAGGACCGGCGCATCGTGGCGATCACGGCGGCCATGTCCGAAGGGACCGGGCTCACCGCGTTCGAGAAGGAGTTTCCCGATCGGCTCTACGACGTGGGTATCGCGGAGCAGCATGCGGTGACCTTCGCCGCCGGGCTGGCCGCGCGGGGCCTGCGGCCTGTCGTCGCGATCTACTCGACCTTCCTCCAGCGGGCCTACGACCAGGTCGTCCACGACGTGGCCACGCAGAACCTGCCCGTCACGTTCTGCATCGATCGCGGCGGATTGGTGGCGGAAGACGGGACCACGCACCACGGCGCCTTCGATTTCGCCTATCTCCGTCACGTCCCGAACATGGTCGTGATGGCGCCGAAGGACGAGAACGAACTCCAGCACATGGTCAAGACCTGCCTGGCTCACGACGGGCCCGCCGCGGTGCGCTATCCCCGCGGGACCAGCCTGGGCGTCGCCATGGATCCGGAGCCGGTTCCCCTCCCCATCGGGAAGGCAGAGCTGCTGCGCGAGGGGACCGACCTCGCGATCGTGGCCGTCGGCGTGACGGTCTGGGAAGCGGTCAAGGCGGCCGAGCGGCTGGAGCAGGAGGGCGTCTCCTGCGCAGTCGTGAACGCCCGATTCGTCAAGCCGCTGGACGCCGACCTGATCGAGCGCGTCGCGCATCGGGTGCGGGGCCTCGTGACAGTCGAGGAGGGCGCCAAGATGGGCGGGTTCGGCTCGGCGGTCCTGGAGTGCCTGTCCGACCGGGGCGTCGTCGGGCTCCCGACCCGGCTGCTGGGCCTGCCGGACTGGTTCATCGAGCAGGGGCCCCAGGACCTCCTGCGCGAGAAATACGGGCTGACCGCTGATGGCATCTACGAGGCGGCGAAGGCCCTGCTCGCCGGCGCACCCGTCTGGAGCCTCGGCGCGGACCGGACGCTCGCCGGGTTGGCCGACTCGCGGCGCCGACCCACGCACGACCACGGAGACGATCAGGGGAGCTGACGGACGCAGGCATGTACATCACCAGGCGCAAGACCAGACAGATCCTGGTCGGGAAGGTCAAGATCGGCGGCGACGCGCCGATCTCGGTCCAATCCATGTGCTCGACCGACACGCGGGATGTCCAAGGGACGATTGAGCAGATCCGCCGGCTCGAGGCCGCGGGCTGCGAGCTGATCCGGGTCGCCGTCCCGGACTTCGAGGCCGCGGCGGCGCTGCCGAAGATCAAGGCGGCCATGACCGTCCCGCTGATCGCGGACATCCACTTCGACCATCGGCTCGCGCTCAAGGCGGCGGAGGTCGTGGACTGCGTCCGGATCAATCCCGGCAATATCGGCGCCTGGTGGAAGGTGGCCGAGGTCATCAAGGCGGTCACCGACCGCGGGATCCCGCTCCGCATCGGCGTGAACGGCGGGTCTCTGGAGCGGCCGCTGCTGGAGAAGTACGGCTATCCGACCGCGGAGGCGCTCGCCGAGTCCGCGCTGAACGCGGTGCACGCGCTCGAGGACGTCGGCTTCACCAACATGAAGGTCTCCCTCAAGGCGTCCGATGTCCATATGGCGGTGGATGCCTACTGGCTCTTCTCCCAGCAGTCGGACTACCCCCTCCACCTCGGGATCACCGAGGCCGGCACCGCCCTCACCGGCGCGGTCAAGTCGGCCATCGGCATCGGCTGGCTGCTCTCGCAGGGGATCGGCGACACGATCCGGGTCTCGCTCGCCGCCGATCCGGTCGAGGAGGTCCGGGTCGGATTCGAGATCCTGAAAGCCCTGGAGCTGCGCCATCGCGGGATCAACGTCATCGCCTGCCCGACCTGCGGCCGGGTGGAGATTGACGTGGTGAAGATGGCCAACGAGCTGGAGCAGCGGCTCGGCCACATCAAGGCGCCGCTGAACGTGTCGGTCCTCGGCTGCGTCGTCAACGGGATCGGCGAGGGCAAGGAGGCGGACATCGGGATCGCCGGGGGCGAAGGCGTCGGTATCCTGTTCAAGAAGGGCAAGCTGGTCCGCAAGGTGCCGATGGCCGAGCTGATGGACACGCTGGTCCAGGAAGTCGAGCTGCTCGCCAAGGAGCAGGAAGCCGCGGGCGCGAGCGACGAGGCCGAGCCGGTCCCGTCGCGCGGGGGCAACGGCGCGCCACGGCCTCTGCCCGGGGCGCAATCGCTGCCCGCACTCGGGCGCGAGCTGCCGGTCCTGCCGAGCAAGCGCTAGCGCGGGGCGGGCACCTTCCTTGCTCCGGCGCTCCAGCTCGACCGCGCTAAGCCTCGCCGCTGCTCGGCTGCGGAATTCGCCTCATCTGATCGCTTCGCGTAGATTCGGCTCGAACAGTCCTCGCCGGCCGGCACCGAGTGCCGGACCGCAGCGGCTCGGCAAGTGCCGGTAGCCTCGCCTCCGCGATGCGCGATGAAGGCCGCGACCCCGCACAGCACCCGAGCGCGGTGCCTTGATCATTGTTTTTAGACGGGCCCGCTCGCTATAATGCCCGCCGAGGCGCCGTACCCAAGTGGCTAAGGGAGCAGTCTGCAAAACTGCGATTCGGCGGTTCGAATCCGCCCGGCGCCTCCACACCTTGCTAGCCTGACCGCTCGCCTCACAACTGCGGCGAGCGGGGCCGTACCTTCAGCAATCTTCCGTCTTCTCTGATTCTGGCTACCTGGACTGCACCCCGCTCGCGCGGCTGGCCGCTCGCCACACACGATGCGGTCAGCCCGCACCGTCGCGGCCTTTCCTGCACCGCTGGCCAGGCAGCCTTGGCCCCGGCCGACCACGTACGCCATTCGGCGTATTGAGGTTGGCGGGCGGAGTAGAGTAGGGTCCGGCTGTGGGAGGCCTGCCGGTTCGGGTTGAGCCGGCCCTGACCATAGCCGCAGGGCTTGTCGAAGCACAAACGGCGTTCCGTGAGGGCCTCCGACAGCCCCCTTGGTAGCGTCGGCTGGCAGGCTACGATACCGCCCGGACGATTGCCGAAGCAGTTGCCCTGCCGCACAAGAGCCATCCCGCGAGGTGCCGCATGCTCCACCGGGCCCTGCTCGGTGTCGTGACCGCAAGTCTGCTCCTCGTCAACCAGGCCGTGCCGCTCAAGGCCGATCAGCGCGGCGTCCGGGTGGACGGCAAGGCGGCGGTGGACTATGTCGTTGAGCCGACCGGCCAGTCCTGGGCCGTGGTGATCGGGATTGACGAGTACCGCGACCCGAAGATTCGGCGGCTGAACTACGCGGTCGCCGATGCGCAGGCTGTCGCCGAGGAGTTGGAGCGGCGCGGCTACCAGGTCACGCGAGCCTATGACCTCCTCCTCTGGCTGGTCCAGCACGTCGAGAAGTTTCCCCGCTCTCACCGCTTCGTGCTGGGCGAGCGGATCGAGCCTCCTAACCGAATGGCTCCTCCGTTCGCCCTGAGCTTGTCGAAGGGCCAGCTTGGTTCGACGAGGCTCACCACGAGCGGTTCGAAGCGGCTCACCGCAGGCGGGGACCGGGGCGCGCTCGATGAAGGCCCGCTGCGGCGACCAGGACGCGCGATGGCCCTGACCGGCTTTCCCTCACCTGATACTCTCCATCCGACCAGGTCTCCTACCAGCAAGGTGATTCCTTGAAGGAAAAGCTGTCGGTGACGGTGGACCGCCCGCTGGTGCGCTTCCTGGATTCGCTGCCCGGCCAATCCCGCTCCGAAAAGTTGGAGCGGGTGCTCAGGCGTTTTCAGGAAGTGTCGGAAGATCTCGCCCTGCGGCGAGCGCTGGCCAAGCACGAGGAGCCCGAGGACGAGCAACGTGCCCACGCGGCCTTGCTGGACTTGATGGAGGAGGCGACGTGGAGGGGAAGAATGAAACGGGGCGAGATCTGAACCGTCGTCCCGCCAGGCACCCCAAACCCCGTCCGGCACGCTCCCGGCCGAGGCCTGGGCATCGGGGGAAGCGGGAGTCCGGCACGTGCTCGATCTCCGAGCATGAGGTGCGTCTTCGCGGTGCGCACCCTCTTCCGCTGCTTGAAGGCTGCGCCCCTGTCGCTCAGCCCCGCTCGCGCAAGGCGAAGCCGGCCGCCCGCGCGGCCTGGATCACGGGCCGGTCCTCGTCCTTCGAGGAGCTCTCGTCCCGCGGCATGAGCGTCATCCAGCCGCCTGGCAGGTCCTGGGCGGCGTAGAGCCCCGGCTTGGGCCGCGGCTCGGGCTCGGCGGCAGTGACCTCGAACAGCAACGCGCCCGGCGGCGAGCCATCGTGTTCATCCGTCAAATACCCCAGCACGTACACGGGCCGCCCGCCCTGGCCCGCGTAGAGAAACCGAACCTTTCTCTTCATGCGATCCTCCGTGAGTCCTGACCGCGCCGCGCCGGGCACCGGCCCCCGTCCGGGATAGCTTGCCCGCTTGCGCGCTCGCGGCGCCATACGTTACTTGAAATGGCGCCAGGTTGTGTAGTAGGGTAGCGACCCTGCGAGCTGCCGTGACCGGCACGCCGGCAGGGGGAGGCCCGCATGGCTGTTCCGCTCTCTCAGATGTACACGGTGGCGAAGTACGTCCTGACCCAGCGGGCGAAGGGCGTCAAGCGCTATCCGCTCGTGCTCATGCTGGAGCCGCTGTTCCGGTGCAACCTCGCCTGCGCGGGTTGCGGGAAGATCCAGTACCCCGACCACGTGCTGGACAAGCGCCTGACGCCGGAGCAGTGTTGGGCCGCGGCCGAGGAGTGTGGAGCCCCGATGGTGAGCATCCCGGGCGGGGAGCCTCTGATCCATCCGGAGATGCCCGAGATCGTGCGCGGGCTCGTGGCGCGCAAGAAGTACGTGTATCTCTGCACCAACGCGATCCTGCTCGAGCGGAAGCTCGATGACTACGAGCCGTCCAAGTACCTGACCTTCAGCGTCCACATGGACGGCCTGCGCGAGGAGCACGATCTGGCCGTGTGCCGGGACGGCGTCTACGACCTTGCGGTGCGGGCCATCAAGGCGGCGCTCGCGCGGGGCTTCCGGGTGACGACGAACACGACCCTGTACAACGACGCCAATCCCGAGCGGGTCCGCCAGTTCTTCGACGAGATGATGCGGCTCGGCGTCGAAGGGATGATGATCTCGCCGGGCTACAGCTATTCGAAAGCGCCGGACCAGAAGAATTTCCTCAAGCGCCAAAAGACCCGCGAGCTGTTCGCCGCGATTCTGAGGGACCGGAAGCGCGGCTGGCGGTTCAACCAGTCGCCGCTGTTCCTGGAGTTTCTCATGGGCAAGCTGGAGTTCCAGTGCACGCCGTGGGGGAACCCGACCTACAACATCTTCGGCTGGCAGCGCCCCTGCTACCTCCTGCAGGACGGCTACGTGAGGACCTTCAAGGAATTGATGGACGAGACCCCCTGGGAGCAGTACGGGACCGGACGCAACGAGAAGTGCGCCGATTGCATGGTGCACTGCGGGTACGAGGCGTCCGCCGTCGAGCACACCTTCGGCTCCTGGTCCGGATTCGCCCGCACCGTGCGGGCGACGCTGATGCCCAACGCCTGAGGGCGTTCCGCCGACTCGCCGATCGTACCGAGCTTGCCGTCGTGCCCGACCTGCAACCCCATGACCCAGAAGCCCCCTCACTGGAAGGACGGGTGTTCCGGCCGTCCAATCCCCGGGAGCTTGCCGAAGCGATCGAGCAGGCCTTCGATTACCGCGGCGACGTGACCCTGTACCTCGTATCGGGGGAGGCCGTCGAGGGCTATCTGTTCAACCGCGTGGCCTCGGGACCGCGCCCGCTCGTCCAAGTGTTCCCCAAGGGCTTGGACCGGGCCAGGGACATCGCGTACGCCGAGATCGTCGCGATCGCCTTTACCGGGAAGGATACGGCCTCCGGCAAGTCCTGGGAGGCCTGGGTCGCCAAGAAGGACGCGCAGCGGCGTACGGAGGCCGAGCAGGCCGAGGCAGCCGCGCGGACGCGCGGGCACCTCTAGGTGGGCGCGGGCTGCCTCCTCACTTTCGCTGGGCCCATGGTCAGGTGTCGGGCGGTGGCGCCCCCGTCCAAGGCCAGTCCCCCAAGTCTGGCGCGGCCTTCCAACTACTGGAAAATTATTGACAAAGATTATCGTCTATGCTAGAAGTGTGCGCCCTAAGCCAGCCGGGCTGGTTTTTTGCGGGATTTTCATGCGCAGAGCGCCAGGCGGAGGCAGTACGCGAGGCGCGGTGTGATAGGCCCGATGCATGGGACAGGGATGCCACGAGGCAACTGGGACCGTCCGGTGGGGTCTGCTCGCGGCCGCCGGGCTCGGTGCCGGTCTGCTCACGACGTCGGCCGCGCTGGCGACCCACGAGGTGGATCACCGCTTCGTGGTCGAGGGCTACGTCTGCGGGCCGGACGGACAGCCCCGCGCCGACGTGAAGGTGACCGCCAGGGATACCCGGGCCGACATCGTCGCCTCGGCGCTGACCGATAGCGACGGTTTTTTTTCGGCGACGCTGCACCTTCATAATGAGAACCAAGGCGATCCGATTGCCGTCTTCGCCCTCGATGACGAGAAGCGCATCACCGCGCAATTTGACCCCAAGGACGTTCATACCGAGCGCAAGGCCGTCGTTCACTTCGGAACGGGGTGCGAACAGTCGGCTCGTGGGACGCCGAGCTGGGTCTACTATAGCGCCGGGATCGGCGTGGTAGCTGTTGCTCTGTTCGCGGGAGTGAAATTCGTTCGCAATCGGCGTCGGGTTCGGAAGCAGGGCAAGGCACCGCGGAAGGCGCCTGGCAGGGCGTAAGCGGTGCAGTGGCCTTCTAACCCAGGCCCGAAACGGAACCGACTCGGCGGCCAGCCAATCAGGTGCCGACGATCTGGGCAGGTGGCGCTTTTGCTCAAGGCCGGGAGGACCTGGGCGGAAGCGTCTTTTTTGTGGTATCCGGTGGGCCGAGGGGTCCCGGTGGGTGGGTGCGGGGAAGGCTCTCGATTCGTCGAGAAAGGAGCGGGTGAATCACTATGAACTTTAAGGGCGCAGTCAAGACGATATTCCTGGTCAGTGTCGCCGGAGCGGGGCTCGTGCTGACGAGCTGTGGCGAAGGTGGAGAGGGGCCGATCGTGCCGCCGCCGCCCCCCCCGGCCGACTATGCCGATAAGCACATGCCGGCAGGATGGTGGGCGGATCCGAAGATCGCGGAGGAGGGGCGTGAGATCTTCATCGGCGCGAAGAACCCCGACGTGAACTGCGCGAGCTGCCACGGCAAGGATGGGAAACCGGTGAAGGCTGGGGCGCGGGATTTCCGGAACGCTGAGCGCATGAAGCTGTACTCGGATTCGGTCTGGTTCTGGCGGATCTCGGAGGGTGTGCCCAACACCAAGATGAAGCCCTGGAAGAGCAAGCTTTCCGAGGAAGACCGCTGGAAGCTGGTCGCGTTTGAGCGAAATTTCGCGCTGAGCGGCAAGGAGTTTGACGTAGTGAAGAAGGAGTGGGTGCCGATCGGAACTGCCGGGACCGCGTCGGCGGCAGCGCCAGCGGCTGGCGGCGCGGCTCCCGCTCCGGGCGGGGATGGCAAGGACAGCACGGCACCAACGGCTAGCGGCGTGGCTCCGGCCGCTCCGGCGGGCGGAGCGCCGCCCGCTCCCGCCTCTGGCGACAAGTGACCGGTCGGAACCTGGTGAGGAGGGGCGGCGGGACATCATGAAAACGTGGCAGCGCAGTCTCCTGGTCTTGCTCAGCGTGCTAGCGGTCTTCGGTGCCGAGGCGTATGCGCAGGTGCCGAACCCGCCGCCGGCCGAGTTTCCCTACACCGGGAATCGGACGGCCGTGTGGATCGTCGCCCAACTCCACATCCTCTTCGCGGCGTTTATTCTCGGCGCCCCGATTTTCGTCGTGATTTCGGAGTGGCTGGGGTACCGGAAGCAGGACCCGCGCTATGACCGGTTGGCGAAGGAGGTCATGAAGGTCACGGTCATCCTGTACAGCATGACCGCGCTCACGGGCGGGCTGTTCATCTTCGTGCTGCTCGCCGCCTACCCGCAGTTCACGACCTGGCTGATCAACCATTTTTTCCTGATCTTCGCGGTGGTCTATCCCCTGCTGTTCATCGGCGAGACGATCGTCCTTTACCTCTACTTCTACACCTGGGACGCGTGGAAAGGGGACAAGAAGGCCCGCCACATCGCGCTCGGGGTGCTGCTCAACATCATCGGGACCGTGACGCTCTTCGTCATTGACGGGCCCACGGCATTCATGAACACGCCTGCCAAGGCCGAGGGGGTGTCGCTCGTGGAATACATTCAGCAGGCGACGCTCTGGGACAAAATTTACAACTATAGCTGGATGCCGCTGAACTTGCACCGGCTCGTGGGGAACGTGACCTTCGGCGGCTTCATCACGGGGCTGATCGCCGCCTACATGTACATGGGGTCGAAGACCGATGAAGAGCGGTCCTACTACGACTGGATGGGATTCGTCGGCAACCTGATCGGGGTCGGCGCGCTGCTCCTGTTGCCCTTCATGGGCTACCTCCTCTCGTACGAGCTGTGCGATTACGACGCCTCCATCTGCCCCTACATGATGGCCGACCAGCTTTCGATGTTCTTCGAAATGCAGGGCGCAATGATTGGGCTGGTCTTCCTCGCCAGCAACTACTACATCTGGCTGAGCATGAAACGGATCGAAGGCGTGGAGCGGGTCCGGATGTCCGTGTTGACGGTCGTCGTTATGCTGGCCATCCCGTTCGTGATGACCTACGCCTGGACGGTCTTCCCCGTGCCGGACCCTATGTCCCTGGCGGTGCTCGTGCCGCTGGTGCTCGCGCCGGCCATCCTCGGGAAGATCATTCCGCCTCTCGGGCGGATCACGGTCTCTTCGCGGACCGTGATCAAGGTGGGGTTCCTCATGGTCGTGGTGGGGAACGCGATCTGGATGACGCCGCACGGCTTCGTGGCCACCCAGGCCCTGGCCACCAAGCATCTGGAGCTGCCGTCGGACTGGGGGTTCCTGGCGCTGATGCCGGCCAAGAACTCCGCGGCCTTCACGCTTGTGTTCGTGACGGTCGTGAACTACATTCTCTACAACCGGGCGATCCGCCAAGGCACGATTGTCTGGGGCAAGATTGACTTCGCCTCGCAGTTTATCCTCATCTTCCTCGCGTTCAGCGCGATCTGGACGATGGGGCTGATGGGCGCGGTCCGGTCGCTGGTCCGGAAATACTTCCACACCTACAACCTCGTGCCGGACTTCACCGCCGAGTCCTTTACGCCCACGCTGGCCTACTCCGCCTGGTGGATCACCGGGATCACGCTGGTCTTCTATATCGTGGTGAGTTTCGCCATTCTCGTGACCTTGCGTGCGGCGGAGCCCCGGAAGGCCGCGGCGGAGGGCGCACCGGTTCCGGTAGGTGCGAAGTGACGCACGGGGCGCGACGTTGCCGCCGGCCGCTCGGGCGGACAGTCGGGATTTGAGGAACGTATGGCTGAGCAGCCGAGTTTCGTCAGGAGTGTCATCAGGAAAGCCGTGATCGGCGCGGTCGTCGGGGCCGTGCTGGTCGGGACAGCCATGGCGCTGTCGTTTCCGCCAGTG
>CAZTUO010000089.1:3292-10791 GCA_964616355.1 uncultured Nitrospira sp. | reverse complement strand
CTTGATCTCGGAGGTACTGATCATCATAATGTTGATCCCTTCCCGGGACAACACCTGGAACATTTTCGCCGCCACCCCGGAGTGGGACCGCATGCCGACCCCGACGAGGGAGACCTTCGCGATCGCCTCCGTCACCGCGACCGACTTGGCGTCAATCTCCTTGGCCACGCGCTGCACCAGCGGGACCGCCTTGCCCAGATCGGCCCGAGGGACCGTGAACGAGATGTCGGTCAGCGCGCCCTGCCCGACATTCTGGATGATCATGTCCACGTTGATGTTGGCCTCGGCGACCGCCCCGAAGACACTGGCCGCAACGCCGGGCCGGTCCGGCACGCCGATGATTGTGATCTTGGCCTGGTTCCGGTCGCCGGTCACGCCGGCGACCTCCACCCGCTCCATGTCGGTGTCTTCGTTGGTCACGAGCGTTCCCTGCCCCTCCTTGAAACTGGATTTGACCTCCACCGGCACGCCGAAGCGCGCGGCGAACTCCACCGACCGGCTCTGGAGGACTTTGGCCCCCAGGCTCGCCAGCTCGAGCATCTCCTCGTAGGAGATCTTGTCCAGACGCCGGGCGGACGGGACGATGTTCGGATCGGCCGTGTAGACCCCGTCCACGTCCGTATAGATGATGCAGCGGTCCGCCTTCAGCGCGGCGGCCAGCGCGACCGCCGTCAGGTCGGACCCGCCGCGCCCCAGGGTCGTCACATCCGAGCGCTCGTTGATGCCCTGGAATCCGGCCACGACGGGGATGACCCCTTCCGCGAGGGCCTCCTTGATCCGCTCCGCCGTCACCCGCGCGATCCGCGCCTTGGTGTGGCGGCTGTCCGTGATGATGCCGACCTGGCGCCCGGTGAACGAGCGGGCGTTGAGGCCGCGGCTGCGCAGGTCCATGGCGAGCAGCGCGATCGTGATGCGCTCCCCCGTGGACAGCAGCATGTCCATCTCCCGCTCGTCCGGGTTCGGGGTCACCTCGTGCGCGAGCCGGACGAGCCGGTCCGTCTCGCCGCTCATGGCCGAGACCACCACGACGACCTCGTGGCCCTCCCCCTTGGTCTTCGCCACGAGGTCGGCCACGCGGTGGATCCGCTCGACGCTGCCGACCGAGGTCCCGCCATACTTCTGGACGATCAGGGCCATGCGTCCTACCCGCTGGCCAGCAGGCGTTTGATGAGCGAGGTCGCCTCGCGCACCCTGGTGCGAGCCGCCTCGGCCTCAATCTCGCTGTACCCGCGGGCGGACGCCTGCGCCGACGCCCCGGGCCCCTGGTAGAGCGCGTAGGGCACCGGGAGCCAGGGGCGGGCCGGGCTGTCGCGGGGGGTGACGCCGTCGCACACGACGAGCAGCCGATGCGGGCCGAGTCTGGGCAGGCCCTCGCGCAGCGCGCCCACCGCGAGGCGATCAAATTCCTCGACGGCGTTCACCTTCGCCTTGAGGTCCGCCGCGCGCCGCACCTCATCCGGCAGCTCCGCATGCACGTACACGAAGTCCCGCTTCTCCAGCTCGCCGAGCGCGGCTGCGGCCAGCCCGGCGAAGTCCGGGCCGTCGCCCAAGGAGCCGGGGGCTGCCGCGTCCAGCCCCGCGCAGATGCCGATGCCCCGATGCAGGTCGCGCGCGGACACGATGGCCCCCGTGATCGGATGGAGGTCCGTGAGCTTCGGCAGCCGCGGGGCCTTGCCTTGTCCCCAGAGCCAGAGACAGTTGGCGGGCTTCAGCCCCGCCTGCTGGCGCTCCTCGTTGACGGGGTGGCTGCGCAGGATGATCAGGGACGCTTCCATGAGTTGCCGCAGGATCTCCGCCCCGTCGCCGCTGGGCAAGGCGTCGCCGATCGGGCGCCCCACCACCTCCCGGGGCGGCACGCAGGTCACCCGCGCCTTGCCGCCGACCCAGACCATCACGTGGCGGTGGCCGACGCCCGGGTAGAACTGGATCGTCTCGGAGCCAAGCTGCTCGTTCACCGCGTCAATCAGCTCGCGGGCCTCCTCGGTCGTGATGCCGCCGGCGCCGTCGTCTTCCAAGACGACGTGCGGCGCGAGTTTGCGGACCTCATACCCCGCGGGCCGCCCCGGCGCCGCGCTGGCCTGCACTGTGACCATGCTGCAGCGGAACGCGACGTCGTGCTCGCCCAGGACGACCCCGAGGCTCGCCGCCTCGAAAGGACCGGGCCCCGGATGGTATTTCCGCGGGTCGTAGCCGAGCACCGCGAGCTGCGTCGCGTCGCTTCCGGCTGGCACGCCCTCCAGTGGCACCGTGGCGAGCCCCAGTTCCCCGTGGCGAGCGAGCCAATCCATGTTCGGCGTGGCCGCGGCCTGGAGCAGCGTCTTCCCGTCCAGGTCCGGGTGCGGCGCCTCCACCATGCCTCCGCCGTGCAGGATCACGTATTTCATCGCCATGCCATCCCCTGCCCCGCCCCTGAGCGGTCCACCGCTCAGAGCTTCAAGAGCCTCACGACCGCCTCCCGGTCGGCCTTGATCGTCACCGGCTCCCGCGACACCCCGATGGCCGTGTCGGGATCCTTCAGCCCGTGGCCCGTCAAGGTGCAGACGACCGTGTCGCCGTCCTTCAGCCCGCCGGCCTTCCCCACTTTGAGGATCCCGGCCACGCCGGCGGCCGAGGATGGCTCGCAGAACACGCCCTCGTCGGCCGCGACCAGCCCATAGGCCTCCAAAATTTCCTCGTCCGTGACGATGTCGATCTTGCCCTCCGACTCCGCCACCGCCTGGAGCGCCGGCTGCCAGCTCGCCGGGTTGCCGATCCGGATGGCGGTGGCGATCGTCTGCGGCTCCTCGACCACGCGGCCGAGGACGATCGGGGCGGCGCCCGCCGCCTGAAAGCCCAGCATCCGGGGCAGCCGCGCGATCTGCCCGGCGGCCTTGTACTCGCGGTAGCCGCGCCAGTAGGCCGTGATGTTCCCCGCGTTCCCGACCGGCAGGGCGTGGATGGTCGGCGCGAACCCCAACTGGTCACAGACCTCCATGGCGGCGGTCTTCTGGCCCTCGATCCGGAAGGGGTTGATCGAGTTGACCAGCTCGATCGGATAGCGCCCCGCGATCTCCTTGACGATGGCCAGGGCCTGGTCGAAGTTGCCCTCGATCTGGATCACGGTGGCCTGGTGCATCATGGCCTGCGTGAGCTTCCCAAGCGCGATCTTCCCGGCCGGGACGAGCACGTAGACCGCGAGGCCGGCCCGGGTCCCGTACGCCGCCGCGGAGGCCGAGGTGTTCCCCGTGGACGCGCAGATCACGGCGCGGGCGCCCGCCTCCAACGCCTTGGAGATGGCCAGCGTCATCCCGCGGTCCTTGAAGGACCCGGTGGGATTCGCGCCCTCAAATTTCAAGAACAGCTCGACCCGCGCGGGAAGCCGTTGGGCCAGCCGCTTCGCATGGATCAGCGGCGTATTGCCCTCGCCGAGCGTGACCACCGGGGTCCGCTCCCCGACGGGCAGGAACTTGCGATACTCCTCGATCACGCCGCGCCAGCGGATCATGGATGCCACGCCAGACGATGACGGGAACCAAGCCAGGGAGGGCGCATGGGTTACTCGTCATGCCCCTCGACACGGATCAGGGTGGTGGGTTCGGAGATGCACGCCATCTGGTCAATCTCGCGCAGAGCGGCCTGCACAGCCCGCTCGCGGGCCCTATGCGTCATGATGACCACCGGGACGGTCTGGCCCTCCTTGCGGCCCTTCTGCAGGACCGAGGAGATACTGATGCCGTGCCGCCCCAGGACCCCGGAAATCTGGGACAACACGCCAGGCCGGTCCACGACCATGAACCGAAGATAGTAGAGCGAGGCGATCTCCTCCATAGGCTGGATCCGAAGCGGCCGGCGCTCGCCCGGCTGAAAGGCCGCGGCGGGCACGCGCCCGGAGGCGTCCCGAAGCAGGTTGCGGGCAAGGTCAATCACGTCGCTGACCACCGCGCTCCCGGTCGGCAGGGAGCCGGCCCCCTGGCCATAAAGCACGATGTCGCGCACCGCGTCCCCGACAAGCTGGATCGCGTTGTACACGCCCTCGACCTGAGCCACCGGCGACGTGGACGGGATCATGGTCGGATGCACCCGCGCCTCGACGTCGCCGTCCTGGAACTTGGCGATGCCCAGCAGCTTGATCCGGTACCCGAATTCCTTGGCGTAGGCGATGTCCAGGGGCGTGACCCCGGTGATGCCCTCGGTGAACACCTCCTTGACATTCACCGGCGTCCCGTAGGCCAGGCTCACCAGGATCGCGAGCTTGTGGGCGGAGTCCACGCCGGCGACGTCGAGGGTCGGATCCGCCTCGGCGTACCCGGCCCGCTGCGCCTCGGCCAGGACCTCCTGGAACCCCAAGCCCTCCTGCGTCATCCGGGTCAGGATGTAGTTGGCCGTGCCGTTGATGATGCCGTAGATCGAAAGGATCGTGTTGGCGGCTAGCCCCTCGGTGAGGGCTCGGATGATCGGGATGCCGCCGCCCACGCTGGCTTCGAAACCCAGATCCACCCCGTATCGAGCGGCGGCCTCGAACAGCTCCTCGCCGTGGACCGCGAGCAGGGCCTTGTTCGCGGTCACCACGGACTTGCCCGCCGCCATGGCCTCGAGAATGAGCCGCTTGGCGGGGTCATAGCCGCCGATCAGCTCGAGGACGATGTCCACCCGGGGATCGTCCAGGACCGCACGCGCATCGGCCGTGAGCACGCCGGCGGGCAACGTGACGCCGCGATCCCGCTCGAGGTCGAGGTCCGCCACCCGGACCAGCTCGACGGGCACGCCGACGCGGCGCCGGATCAGCGCGGCGTTCTGCTGGAGGATCCGCACGACCCCCGTCCCGACCGTCCCGAACCCGATGAGCCCCACCCCGATCCGAGATCTCATCGGACCGCCCCTTCCAGCTTCAGGGCTTTCTTGATCCCGCGCACCGCCTGTCGGATGCGATGTTCGTTCTCCACGAGCGCGAACCGGACGTAGTCGTCGCCGCCCTCGCCGAACCCGATGCCCGGCGAGACCGCCACCTTGGCGTCGCGCAGGAGCAGCTTGGAGAATTCCAGGGAGCCCATCCCGCGATAGGGAGCCGGAATGCGCGCCCAGACGAACATGGTGGCGCGCGGCTTCTCAATCGGCCAGCCGATCCGGTTGAGCCCGGCGACCAGCTCGTTGCGCCGGCTCTCGTAGCGCGCGACGGTCTCCTTGACGCAATCCTGCGGCCCGTTCAAGGCGATGATGCTGGCGATCTGGACGGGCTGGAAGATCCCGTAATCCAGGTAGCTCTTGATCTTGGCCAGCGCCCCGATCACCTCGCGGTTCCCGACGCAGAACCCGACCCGCCAGCCCGGCATATTGTAGCTCTTCGAGAGGGTGAAGAACTCGACCCCGATGTCCTTCGCCTCGGGTACCTGCAACAGGCTCGGCGCGCGGTAGCCGTCGAAGACCAGGTCGGCATAGGCCAGGTCGTGGACGACGAGGACCTGGTGCTCCTTGGCGAAGGCCACGATCTTTTTGAAGAACTCCAGATCCACGACTGCCGTCGTGGGGTTGTGTGGAAAATTGATGACCAGGATCCGCGGGCGCGGGAGCGTCTGGCGGTAGACACGCGTGAGGTCGTCGAAGAAATCGCTGTCCGGGCGCAGTTCGATCCCGCGCACCTCGCCGCCCGCGATGATCACGCTGTACATGTGGATCGGGTAGGTCGGGGTCGGCGTCAGCACGACGTCGCCCGGCCCGATCAGGGCCAGCGCGAGGTGCGCGATCCCTTCCTTGGAGCCGATCGTGACGATCGCCTCGGTCTCCGGATCCAACTCGACGTCGTACCGCCGCTTGTACCAGCCGGTGATGGCGTGGCGTAGCTTGGTGATCCCCTTGGAGGCTGAGTACCGGTGGTTGCGGGGGTTGCGGGCTGCCTCGACGAGCTTCTCCACAACATGGCTGGGCGCCGGCTGGTCCGGGTTGCCCATGCCGAAGTCAATGATATCCTCGCCCCGGTGTCGGGCCTCCAGCTTGAGCGCCTGGACCTGCGCGAAGACGTAGGGCGGCAGGCGTTTGAGACGGTAAAATTCCACGGCTCCTCCGAGTGACACAAGCCCGTCACGCCCGACGACTAGAAGGGGACGAGGGGCTTCCGATCCCGCAGGAAGGAGGCCTCATTCTAATGCAGCCGAGCCAAATCAGTCAATTTTAATCCGGTGTTGGACGACTTTTGCCCCGGAACCGGCTAGGTCTCGGCCGGCGGAGAGGCACAAGCGTGCGGGGCCTGCGCTGACCGTTGAGACGCAGGCGGCAATACGGGTCCCTGCCGCCGGCCCGCTTGCCACGCTTCCGAGCTTTTTGCCATAATACGCGCGATCCGTGAGCCATTCCCGCATCCACTCCCGGCCCAGCCGCTGCCGGGTGCCCATTGCCGGGGTCCCCCCGCGGTGCGACTGCACTGGGGCGCAGGGCAACGGGTGAAGGCCCGCTGAGACGACCGGGGTCCCGGCCTGAAACGACCGAACCCAGCAATGGGGAGCCCATGGCCAGATTAGGCGTCAACATTGACCATGTCGCCACGCTCCGGCAGGCCAGAGGGGGGACCGAGCCAGATCCCCTCGCCGCCGCCGTGCTCGTCGAGCTGGCCGGCGCCGACGGGATCGTCGTCCACCTGCGGGAGGATCGGCGCCACATCCAGGACCGCGACCTGTCGCGGCTGCGCGAGACCATCCAGACCAAGCTCGATCTCGAGATGGCGGCGGACGAGGCGATGGTCAAGGTCGCGCTGGCCGTCAAGCCCCACCTGGTGACGCTCGTGCCGGAACGGCGCCAGGAGCTGACCACCGAAGGCGGGCTGGATGTCGTCGCGCTGAAGGACCGCGTCAAGACGATCGTGGACCTCCTGCACGACGGCGGCATTCCGGTGAGCCTCTTCATCGAGCCCGATCTGAGCCAGATCAAAGCGGCGCACAAGGTGGGCGCCGACTACGTGGAGCTCCACAGCGGGCGCTACGCCAACGCGCGCCGCCTCAAGGAGGAGCAGGCGGAGTTCGAGGCCATCGCCCAGGCGGCGAAGCTCGCGTACAAGTTGGGCCTGGGCGTGAACGCCGGGCACGGGCTCAACTATCGGAACGTCCGCCGCCTCACGCAAATCCCGGAGATCGTGGAATACAACATCGGCCACAGCATCATCGCCCGCGCGGTCCTCGTCGGACTCGAGCGGGCAGTCCGGGAGATGAAACAGCTCGTTGCAAGCCAGCCGACCACAGCAAGCAGCGAGTAGCTGGGAGCTGCGAGCTATTCGCTATCGGCTGTTCGCTCTCAGTGAGTATGACGATCGTCGGCATCGGCCTGGATCTGGTGAAGATCGCTCGTATCCGGGCGCTGGCGGAGACCTGGCAGGCGCGCTTCCTCGACCGGGTGTACACCGAAGCGGAGCGGGCGTACTGCCTCCAACGCGCCGCGCCGTACGCGTCGCTCGCCGGGCGCTTTGCCGCGAAGGAGGCGCTGCTGAAGGCGCTCGGGACCGGGTGGGCCGGCGGCGTGAGCTGGCGCGACATTCA
>CAZTUO010000089.1:0-3266 GCA_964616355.1 uncultured Nitrospira sp. | reverse complement strand
GACGCGGCCGGCCGGCCGCGGGCCGTCGTGGGCGGCCGGACCGAAGCCCTGCTCCGCGAAGCTGGCGTCACCGCCATCCACGTCAGTCTCTCGCACGACGGGGAGTACGCGTTGGCCCAGGTCGTCCTGGCAAAAGACAGCGAACCGCGACGAGAGACCAGCGAATAGCCAGCCGCGCAGCGCTGCTGGCTCACGCTTCGCGGTTTGCTCCTCGCTGCCAGCTTGTCGCTATCATTCGCTATGAAGATCGTGACCGCAGCCCAGATGCAGGCGCTGGACCGCCGCGCGATCCAAGAGGCGCGGATCCCCAGCCGGACCCTGATGGCCAACGCCGGAGCCGGCGTCGTCGCGGCCATGGAGGAGGTGCTAGGGCCCGCTACCGGCCGGACCGTGACCGTCGTCTGCGGCAAGGGCAACAACGGGGGCGACGGCTTCGTCGTGGCCCGGCTGCTGCGCCAGAAGCAGGCCCGGGTCCGGACAGTCCTCGTGGCAAAGCCGGACGAACTGAGCGCAGATGCCCAACACATGTACCGGCGCTTCGCCAGGATCGCCGGAAAAGCGGCCACGCTCATCACCCCCGGGGACGAGCGGCTCCGGGAGCTGCTCAAAGACAGCGAGTTGATCGTGGACGCGCTACTCGGCACCGGGCTCTCGGCTCCGGTCACCGGCGCGTACAAGACCGCGATCGAGGCGATCAACGCGGCCGGCCGGCCCGTGATCGCGGTGGATCTGCCTTCCGGCATCCACGCGGACACCGGCGCGGTGCTGGGCGCGGCAGTGCGCGCCACGCTCACCGTCACGTTCGGGCTGCCCAAGCTCGGCCTGTACGTCGGCTCCGGCATTGACCACGCCGGCTTGGTCCGAATCGCGGACATCGGCATCCCGCCGGCCTTCGTGCAGGCAGTGGACAGCCCCCTCTCGCTCATCACCGGCCCCGAGGTCCGCGCCCTGCTGCCGAGCCGGCGTCCCTCCGCCCATAAAGGCACCTTCGGGCACGCCGGGATCATCGCGGGCTCGCTCGGCAAGTCCGGCGCGGCGGCCATGGCGGCGATGGCCGCGCTCCGGGCGGGCGCGGGCTTGGTGACCGTGGCCACGCCGTCGAGCGTCAATGACGTGCTCGAGGCGAAGCTGCTCGAGGTGATGACGGCGCCGATGCCGGAGACGAAGGCCCGGACCCTGGCCCGCTCGAGCCTGGATCGCCTCGTGGCCTTCGCGGAGGGCAAGACGGCGCTCGCGGTCGGGCCCGGGCTGACGACCCACCCGGAGACGGTCGAGCTGGTGCACGCCCTGCTGCCGCGCTTAATCCGGCCCTGCGTCCTGGACGCGGACGCGCTGAACGCGCTCGCCGGCCGCACGGCGCGGCTGGCAGATTGCAAGGTGCCGCTCGTGCTGACCCCGCATCCGGGGGAGATGGCGCGGCTCGAAGAGGAAGCCACCCCGCAGAGCATCAACGCCGACCGGATCGGGGTCGCGACGCGCTTCGCGCAGCGACGCGGGGTCGTGCTCGTGCTCAAGGGGGCCCGGACCGTCGTCGCCAATCCGGATGGCCGGGCGGCGATCTGTCCGACCGGCAACCCCGGCATGGCCACCGCCGGCACCGGGGACGCCTTGACCGGCCTGATCGTGGGACTGTTGGCCCAGGGGCTGACTCCCTGGGACGCCGCGCGGGCCGGCGTCTATTGCCACGGGCTTGCCGGGGACCTCGCGGCCGCGGAGCTGGGCGCAGCGGGCATGACGGCGAGCGACCTGATCAGCCGGATCCCCCGCGCCTTCCTGCAGACGGGATCGTCCCTTGGTGTCTGACGGGAAGCGGCCACGTCCTCGCCGGCGCGGGCCCGCGCACGACGCCTCAGGGGCGGGGTGGACCGTCATTTCGCGCTCGCTGGCCGAGACGGACCGGCTGGGCCGGCGGATTGCCCGCGTCCTACGCGGCGGGGAGCCCCTCGCGCTCTCCGGGGAGCTGGGCTCCGGCAAGACCACGCTGGTCCGCAGCGTCGCCGCCGGATTGGGCGCGCCCCCGCAGGCGGTGAGCAGCCCCACGTTCGTGCTGGTCCAGGAATACCCGGGGCGTCTCCGCCTGGTCCACGCCGACCTCTACCGGATCGAGTCGCCCGCCCATCTCCGCGAGCTGGGGTTGGGCGAGTCCCTGGATCCTGGCTCTGTGCTGATGGTCGAGTGGGCCGAGAAGGCGGGCGGCGAGCTGCCGCCGGACCGGCTGGAGGTGCACCTGCGGCACCTCGGGCAGCGGAGCCGCGAGGTGCGGTTCTACGGGACCGGCCCGCGGTCGCGCGCGCTCCTCGCCCGCATCCGGGCCGGCGACCGGCCGCCGCGCCGCCGCCTCGCCCGGCGGCACAGGGGGACTAGCCCGTGAAGGTGATCTGGGCCCCGTGGCGCATGACGTACATCCGGCGGCACCGGAAGCCGGCAGGCTGCATCTTCTGCCGGGCGGCGCGCCAGCGACGCGACGCCGCGAACTTGCTGCTGCACCGCGGGCGGCTCGGCTTCGTGCTGATGAACCTCTACCCTTACAACAGCGGGCACCTGCTCGTCGCCCCCTACTCGCACGTGGACTCGCTGGAGGCCCTCACGGCCGACGAGTCGCTGGAGCTGATCCGGCTCACCACGCTCTCGCTCCGGGCGCTGCGCGAAGAGGTCCGGCCCGAAGGGTTCAACCTAGGGATCAACCTCGGGCGCGTGAGCGGAGCCGGCATCGAAGCCCATCTCCACCTCCATGTCGTTCCTCGCTGGAACGGTGACACGAACTTCATGCCCCTGTTCTCCGAGACGCGCGTCATTCCCGAACACCTCCGCACGACGTACAACCGGCTCGCCGCCCGCTTTCGCCGGCTCCTCCGAGTCGAAGGGGCCAGCCCGCGGGCGACGCGGCCGCGGGGGCGACGCCATGATTAGGCTGATCCTCGTCGGCGTGCTGCTCCTGCTCGCGCTGACCTTTTTCCTGCAGAACCAGGAGCAGGAGGTCACGCTCCGCTACTTTTTCGGCCTGCGGGAGGCCTCCACCCCGATCTACAAGCCGATCCTGGCCGCCTTCGGGATCGGGCTGCTCGTCGCCTCGATCCTGCTGTTTCCGGCCTGGGTCCAGGGCCGCATCGATCTCCGGCGCAAGACCAAGGCCCTGCAGGAGGCCGAAGCCGACCTGGAGCGGCTGCGGCGCGCGATGGAGAAGACGCTTCACCAGGATCGCGGCAGGAGGGACGAGGAGCCGAGCGATGAGTGATGCGGACCTGACCCCGCTGATGCGGCAGTAC
>CAZTUO010000088.1:0-10981 GCA_964616355.1 uncultured Nitrospira sp. | reverse complement strand
CAGCGCTCCTGATCGGGTTGACCGGCGGCATGCTGTGCTATTTCGCGATTGTCTGGAAGGGCAAACTCCGCTATGATGACTCGCTCGATGTGGTCGGCATCCACGGCGTCGGGGGAGCCGTCGGCATGCTGGCCACCGGGCTGTTCGCCTCGAGGGCGATCAATCCTTCGGGGGCTGACGGGCTCTTCTTCGGCAACCCCGCCCAGTTCGGCATGCAAGTGCTCACGGTCGTTACGACAGCGCTCTTTTCCGTGGTGGGCACCTATCTGATCCTGAAGCTCGTGGACGGGGTGGCGGGGTTGCGCGTCTCGCCGGACGAGGAGGCGGTGGGGCTGGATCTGAGTCAGCACAACGAACGGGCGTACTCATGATGAAGCAAGCCGCTCACAGCCAGCAGCGAACAGCATTGCAGAGATCCTCCCCGTGCAAGCGCTCTTCGCTGTTCGCTATTCGCTTGGAGCCTAAGATATGAAGCTGATCGAGGCGATCATCAAGCCCTTCAAGCTCGACGAGGTCAAGGATGCGCTGCTCGAAATCGGCATCCAAGGCATGACCGTGACCGAGGTCAAGGGGTTCGGGCGGCAGAAAGGGCACAAGGAAACCTACCGCGGCACGGAGTACACGATCGAGTTCGTGCCCAAGGTGAAGATCGAGGTCGCGGTCACGGACGGGCAGGTGCAGCGCGTGATCGAGACCATCACGCGGACGGCCAAGACCGGAAGCATCGGGGACGGCAAGATCTTCGTCCGCGATCTCGCGACGGCGGTCCGGATCCGGACGGGCGAGACGGGAGAGAGCGCACTGTGACCTCGTTCCTCGAGCACGGCCTGGGCGCCGGGGTGTTGCGGGACACCGAGACCGAGTCGGCGAGCGCCACGCTGGCCGAGCACCGGCAGACGATCGCCCAGCGGCTGATGGGCGGTGCCTCGGGCAGCGAGGTGCTGGCGGCTTTTGCCGAGTTGGTGGACGGGCTCATCATTGGCCGGTACCGGAACGCGATGCGTCGTTTGGAGGAGGCCGGCGCCGGGTTCCCCAACTGCTGCCTGGTGGCGCTGGGGGGATACGGGCGGCGCGAGCTCGCGCCCTATTCGGACATTGACCTGATGTTCCTGTTCAAGCCGGAGGGGAGTCGGATCGCGTCGGCTCTGTCGAGCCAGGTGCTGCACCATCTCTGGGACCTGGGGTTTCAGGTGGGGCACAGCCTCCGGACCATCCAGGATTGCATCGAGTTGGGCGCCTCGGACCTGACCGCGCGGACCTCCATGATGGAAGCCCGGTTTCTGGCCGGCAGCCCGCAGCTTTTTCAGGAGTTTCACCGGCAGTACCTCCGCCGCGTCGTGCTGAAGGGGACGGATCGGTTCATCGAGCGGAAGATTCTCGAGCGGCGGTGTGAGTACGAGAAGTTCGGCGAGACCGTGTACCTGCTGGAGCCCAACGTCAAGAAGAGTAAGGGGGGCTTGCGGGACCTCCATGTGATGCAGTGGGTGGGCACGGCCCGGTACCAGGCCGCCACCATCCAGGACCTGGCCGACCGCGGCATCCTGTCCCGGCAGGACTACCGGGCCTTGATTGAGGCGCGCGAGTTTCTGTGGAAAGTCCGCGCGCTCCTCCACCTGCATGCCAGCATGGCCCAGGAAATCCTCTCCTTCGACGAGCAGGTGTGGTTGGCCCGCCAGTTCGAGTTCGAGGACCGGCCCCACCTCCTGGCGGTCGAGCAGTTCATGCAGCAGTACTACCGGCACACGATGGGGCTGCACGAGATCTGCGAGCGGTTCCTGAACCGGTGCCGGCCCGTGCCGGCCTGGCGGCGGCTGGTCCGGTTGCTGCCGCGGCCACGCATAGACGGCTGCTTCGCGATTGAGGGGCAGTACCTGACCGTGCCCGAGGCGCTGCGGATGCAGGTGCTCACGAGCCCAGCGCGGCTCCTGCGGCTCTTCGACCTGGCCCGGGAGCGGGGGCTCACGATTGACACGCATTTCCTGGAGGAGATCCACCGGTACGTGGATGCGATTCCTGTGGAGGCCTTCCGGACGGCCGAGGTCAGCCGGATCTTTCGGCAGATCCTCGCGGGGCCCGGCTCCGTCGCGCGGACCCTCGAGGCGATGCACCGCGCGCACCTGCTCGAGAAGCTCATCCCGGTGTTCGCGACCGTGCGGGGGCTCATGCAGTTCAACCAGTACCACAAGTACACGGTGGACGAGCACAGTCTGCTCGCCGTCGCGCGCGCCGAGGCCTTCGCCCACGACCCGGGCATCCTCGGGGAGGTCTACCGGGAAATCCGCCGCAAGGATCTCCTGCATCTGGCCGTGTTGCTTCATGATCTCGGCAAGGGCCGGGAGGAGGATCACAGCGAGGTCGGCAAGGCGATTGCGGAGGAGGCGGCGGCCCGCCTGGGCTACGATGAGCAGGAGACCAGGACGCTGGTCTTCCTCGTGCACCGGCATCTGCTGATGGCCCATACGGCGTTCCGCCGGGACCCTTACGACGACAAGGTCCTGTTGACCTTCGCCCGTGCAGTGGGAACGCCCGAGGTGCTCCGCAAGCTCCTGATCCTCACGGCCGCCGACATCGCGGCCGTTGGGCCCGGGATGCTGACCAAGTGGAAAGAGTCGCTGCTGATCGAGCTCTACCTGCGGACGATCTCGGAAGTCTCGGGGGACCGCGAGGCGGCCAGCGGCCCCGCGCGGGTTCGAGAGCTGGCGGGCACGGTGGCGCAGGAGCTGGCCGGCATCCGGTCCGATGCCGGCGGGGTCGAATGGGTGGCCGCCCAGCTCGCGCAGTTTCCCCTGCGGTACCTTTTCGGCACCGCGCCCGCCCGCATCGCTCGGCACCTGGCGGCCATCGCTCGTCTGGGGGCGGGCGACGTGCTGGTCGAGGACAGCTTCAACGAGGCGCTGGGGATCTGCGAATACACGGTCCTGACGTTCAACGACCTGACGCCCGGCATTTTCTCCAAGATCGCCGGCGTCATGGCCTGCAAGGGGCTCCAGATTCTGGATGCGCAGATCGTGACGCGCCACGACGGGGTCATCGTGGATACGTTCCAGGTGGTGGACCTGGACTACGCCGGGGCGCCGCCGGCTGAGCGCCGGGCGAGCATCGGGCGGACGATCGTGCGCATTCTCAAGGGCGAGGACACGGTCGAGCACCTCCTGGACCGGAGCCGCCGGCTCCCGGTGGCGCGGCGGATGCCGGCGAGCCGCCAGTCCACGGAGGTCCAGGTGGACAACGAGACCTCGGACCAGTTCACGATCATTGACGTGTTCGCGGACGACCGGCAGGGGCTCCTCTACGTGATCACTCGCGCGATCTTCACCCTCGGGCTCTCCGTGCACGCCGCGCGGATCTCCACGCGGCTGGATCAGGTCGCGGACGTGTTCTACGTCACCGACCTGAGCGGCGAGAAGGTGCGGGATCCGGCCCGGCTCGAGACGATCCGGGCCACCCTCGCGGTCGCGATTGACCGGTTTCTGGCCGAGCGGGGAAGCGAAGCAGACCCGGGATCGTCGAATGTCTCATCATAACGTCGGTTGGATGAAAGGAGGGCCGTAATGAATCCGCGGGAAGTCATCGAGTTTGCGAAGAAGAACAAGGCCCAGGTCGTGGACCTCAAGTTCGTAGACCTGCTCGGCACCTGGCAGCACTTCTCGATCCCGATCGAGGAGCTGAACGAGGGCGTGTTCAAAGACGGCTCCGGGTTCGACGGCTCGTCGATCCGGGGCTGGAAGGCGATCCACAACAGCGACATGCTCGCCGTGCCCGATCCGGCCACCGCCTGCATGGATCCGTTCGCCGCTGTGCCGACGCTCAGCCTGGTGTGCACGGTCATGGACCCGATCACCCGGGAGCCCTACGACCGCGACCCCCGCAACATCGCGCAGCGGGCGGAGCGGTACCTCAAGAGCACGAAGATCGGGGACATCTCCTACTGGGGGCCGGAGGCGGAGTTCTTCATCTTCGACCAGGCCCGCTACGACCAGAACAGCCATAGCGGGTACTACTTCATTGACTCCGACGAGGGCGTCTGGAACGCGGGGAAGGACGGCACGAATCTCGGGAACAAGATCCGCCACAAGGAAGGCTACTTCCCCGTGGCGCCGATCGACACCCAGCAGGACCTCCGCAGCGAGATGGTTCTGGAGATGCAGAAGGCCGGCATCCCCGTGGAGAAGCATCACCATGAGGTGGCCACGGCCGGTCAGGCGGAGATTGACCTGCGGTTCGATTCACTGGTGGCCATGGCGGACAAGATGATGATGTACAAGTACGTCGTCAAGAACGTGGCCCGCCGGCATGGGAAGACCGTGACGTTCATGCCCAAGCCGATTTTCGGGGACAATGGCTCGGGCATGCACACGCACCAGAGCATCTGGAAAGAAGGGAAGCCGCTGTTCGCCGGGAAGGAGTACGCGGGCGTCTCCCAGCTCTGCCTCTATTATATCGGGGGGATCCTCAAGCACGCGCCGGCGCTGGCGGCCTTCACGAACCCGACGACCAACTCGTACAAGCGGCTCACGCCGGGCTTCGAGGCGCCGGTACTCCTGGCCTATTCCAGCCGCAACCGGTCGGCCGGCATTCGGATTCCGATGTATTCGCCGAGCCCCAAGGCGAAGCGGATCGAGGTCCGCTTCCCGGACCCGGCCTGCAACCCCTACCTGGCCTTTTCCGCGATGCTCATGGCGGGGCTCGACGGGATCGAGAACAAGCTCGATCCGGGCGAGCCGATGGACAAGGACCTCTATGACCTAGAGCCCAGGGAGGCGGCGCGGATTCCCACGATGCCGGGCAGTCTGGACGAGGCGCTGCGGAATCTGGAGAAGGACCATCAGTTCCTTCTGAAGGGGGGCGTGTTCTCGGAGGACCTGATCGAGACCTGGATTGCGTACAAGCGGGGCCGGGAGGTGGACCCGCTCCGGCTGCGTCCGCATCCCTTCGAGTTTTTCATGTATTTCGACGTGTGAGCGTCAGGAGCGAGTAGCGAACCAGCGAGCAGCGAAGCGCGGGAAGCGGATTACGGACGAAAAGCCGCTGGGAATTGTCCCGGCTTGCTGTCAGCTGCCTCGTCTATGCTCGCAATTGGGCCCGACGATGGGGTCGGGCGCACGGCCCGTAGCGGGGACCGGCGCGGCTCGGTGGAGCCGGGTCAGGGCGTAGGTCGCCGCAACGAGCCACACTGGCAAAGGCGCCAGGTTCGCCGCAAGGGGCCGGTAGGTCCCGCGGTGGACTCGGGCGCCTTTGCGTTTTCTGAAGCACGGTGATGGCGGAGGGATTCGGTGCAAGATTCGAAGGATCGGGTGGAGGGCCTGCTGAAGGAGGAGCTGGTGGCGCTTGAGGCCGTCCTATCGGTGCTGCAGGGATCCGGGCCGCCCCACCCTCGACTGAGCCGCGCGCTCAGGCTCGTGGAGGACCGGCTCCGGGTGGTCCGGGCTCGGCTGGAACCTGAGCCGACGCGGCTGGCTGGGACGGAGAAGCCCGAGGCGGCGTCAGGAGTCGGCCAGGGGACCCGGCCACCTGCCGATGCCAGCCCGCATCCCAGCCTCGTGGGGCGCAGCGAGGCCATGGTGCAGGTGTACCAGGCGATCCGGCGCGTGAGCCACAGTCAAGCGTCGGTGCTGCTGCGGGGGGAAAGCGGGACCGGCAAGGAACTGGTCGCCGAGGCCATCCATCTGGCAGGCCCGCGGGCGACCGGGCCCTTCGTCCGGTTCCACTGCGCCGCGATCACAGAGACGCTGTTGGAGAGCGAGCTGTTCGGGCACGAGCGCGGCGCGTTCACGGGCGCGGTGGAGCTGCGGAAGGGGCGGTTCGAGGTGGCTGACGGCGGGACCCTCTTCTTGGACGAAATCGGTGACATTCCCCCCTCCACCCAGGTCAAGCTGCTCCGCGTGCTCCAGGACAAGTGCTTCGAGCGGGTCGGCAGCACCAGGCGGATTGCGGTGGATGTCCGGGTGATCTCCGCGACGCACCGGGACCTGGAAAGCATGGTCCGGGCAGGATCCTTCCGCGAGGACCTGTACTACCGCCTGAACGTCGTTCCCATCGCCCTGCCGCCGTTGCGGGAACGGGCGGGAGACATCCCCTTGCTGATTGACCATTTTCTGGCACAGTCCAACCGGGAGAACCGGCGGAGCGTCGTGATCAGCGCGGAGTTGCGGGCCCTGATGGAGCGCTATCACTGGCCGGGCAACGTGCGGGAGCTGCAGAACTGCGTCGAGCGCCTCGTGGTGCTGGCGGATCATGAGACGGTGACCTTCGCGACGATCCCGCCGGCGCTGCGGGCCTATTTCGCCGACATGCAGCACGTCACCCAGGGGGAGGCGCGGCGACGCCGGCTGGGCGAGGCCGGGGCGGAGGAATTCGTGGATTCGCTCGATGACATTGACCGCCGCCGGCTGCTCCAGGCTTTGCAGCGGGTCGGCTGGGTCCAGAGCCGGGCCGCCCGGGCACTGGGGCTGACGCCGCGGCAGGTGGGCTACAAGATCCGCAAGTACGGTCTGAGGAAGAGCGAGCAGAGCTGAAGCCGGGCTGGCCGTGGCCTAGGGCCAGCAGTGGAGAAAACCTCGAAGAAACTAAGATTGCTTGAGGGAGGGCCTCGCTCACCCCAATTGAGAAGCGAGCGGCCCAGGCAAGCAAAGGAATGGAGGCAACGATGACGGAGACACCCAAGACACCCGACACCCGCGAAGCCCAAGCCAGCCGGACGGGAGAGCCGGCTGAGGCCTATTTCGCTCGGACGGTTGAACAGTCGGTCGTGGCCGCCGTGCTCCGCGCCGCCGGGCCGACACGCCGCCAGTTTCTGGCTGGGCTGGGCGGAGCTGTCCTGACCGCCTTCATCTCCGAGGCCTTGCCCCTGTCCAGGCTGACTGCCTTTGCGGCGGACCCGGTGGGCAAGCCCGAGAAGAAGGATCTGAGTATCGGCTTCATTCCGATCACCTGCGCCACTCCGATTATCATGGCGGAGCCGATGGGGTTCTATAAAAAGCACGGGTTGAACGCCACGGTGAAGCGGGCGGCCGGCTGGGCGATGATTCGCGACTGGGCCATCAACAAGGAGGTGGATGCGGCGCACATGCTGACGCCGATGCCGCTGGCCATCACGCTGGGCGCCGGCTCGCTGCCGGTCCCGTTCTACATGCCGGCGGTGGAGAACATTAACGGGCAGGCCATCACCCTGCACATCAAGCACAAGGGCGTCAAGACTGCAGCCGACATGAAGGGCTTCCGGTTCTGCGTGCCGTTCGACTTCTCGATGCACAACTACCTGCTCCGTTATTTCCTGGCGGAGGGGGGCGTGCATCCCGACAAGGACGTCCAGATCCGCGTGGTGCCGCCGCCCGAGATGGTGGCGAACCTGAAGGCCGGGAACGTGAACGGCTATCTCGCGCCGGATCCCTTCAATCAGCGGGCGGTGTACGAGAACGTCGGCTTCATCTACATGCTGTCGAAGGAGATCTGGGACCGGCATCCCTGCTGCGCCTTCACGATCTCGAAAGAGTTTGCGACCCGGTACCCCAACACGTTCGGTGCGCTCTTCCGGGCCATTGTGGATGCGACGCACTACGCCTCGAATCCAGCGCACCGCAAGGAGATCGCGGCCGCGATCGCTCCGGCCAACTATTTGAACCAGCCGGTGACGGTGCTCGAGCAGGTGCTCACCGGGACCTACGCCGACGGGCTCGGGAACATCAAGAAAGTGCCCGACCGGATCGATTTCGACCCCTATCCCTGGCACTCGATGGCGATCTGGATCCTCACCCAAATGAAGCGCTGGGGCCACATCAAGGGCGACATCAACTACAAGAGCGTGGCCGAGCAGGTGTACCTGGCTGCGGAATGCGACCGGGTCGCGAAGGAGCTCGGCTACCCGGTCCACAAGACGACCTCGACCACCCACACGATCATGGGCAAGGTGTTCGATCCGAACCAGGCCGAGGCCTACGTGAAGAGCTTCAAGATCCACAGTATGGCATGAGAGGACGGAGGGGGAAATGGTCGGAGTATTGCGGTGGCAGACGGGCGGGCGCGCGGACACGTGGATCATCTCCGGGACGATCCTGATCGTTTTCTTAATGGCGTGGCATCTGGCCACGCTGCGGAGCGCCTTCGACCCAAGGGGCATGACCGAGGAGCAGATCCAGGTGATGGAATTCAACGGGGATATCGTCCGCGGAGAGGACGGGAAGTACGTCTGGAACCCCGAGAAGGAGAAGGTCAAGGGCATACCCGGGCCCCTCGCGGTGATCGAGAAGGCACGGACTGAGCTGGCTGAGGCCTTCGAGAAGAAGGGAACGAACGATCATGGGATCGCCTTTCTCGTCGTCTACACCGTGTCACGGTTCGCAGCCGGGTTCCTCGCCGCGTCGCTGGTGGCCATCGTGCTGGGGGTCGTGCTGGGGCTCAACAAGGCGCTGTACCGGGCGGTGAACCCCTACATCCAGATCCTCAAACCGATCTCCCCCCTGGCCTGGATGCCGCTCCTGCTCTACACGGTGAAGGACCCGAAGTGGACAGCCGTGCTGGTGGTGTTCATGGCCTCGCTCTGGCCCACGCTGGCGACCACGGCCTTCGGCGTGGGCTCGCTGCGGAAGGACTACCTGCACGTGGCGGCGATTCTTCAGCTCTCCTGGTTCAAGCGGCTGTTCAAGGTCATCCTGCCGGGCGCCGCGCCGACGATCGTCAACGGGCTCCGAATCTCGTTCGGCAGTGCGCTGGTTGCGGTCGTCCCGGCTGAGATGCTCCTCGGAGAGCTGGGGGTCGGGTATCTGAGTTGGATCGAATGGAACAACCTGGACATTGCCGGCGTGATCTTCGCGATCCTGGTTGTGGGAGTGGTGGGCGTCATCCTCGACTCGGGCTTTAACCGACTGGCTGGCCTCGTCACCTATCAGGAGTAAACGATGGCATTCCTCCAAGTGGACCACGTCACCAAGTACTTTCCGAGCCCGTCGGGAAGCGGGCAGGTCTGCGTCTTCAAGGACGTGACGATCAAGATCGAGCAAGGCGAGTTCGTCACCTGCATCGGCCATTCGGGGTGCGGCAAGAGCACGTTGCTCAACATTATCGCGGGGCTCGAGACGATGACCGAAGGGGCCATTCTGCTAGGCGGCAAGGAAGTCTCCGGGCCGGGCCTGGATCGCATGGTGGTGTTCCAGAACTTCTCGCTGATGCCCTGGATGACCGTGTTCGAGAACATCCGGCTGGCGGTGCGGGCCGCCTATCCTGACTGGGACCGCGAGAAGATCGCGGCTCATGTGCAGAAGTACGTCAACCTCGTCGGGCTCAATGGCGCCGAGGACAAACGGCCGTCGGCCCTGTCCGGGGGCATGAAGCAGCGGGTCGGGCTGGCCCGCGCGTTCTCGATCGAGCCGAAGGTCCTGCTGCTGGACGAGCCCTTCGCGCAGATTGACGCGCTGACCCGGGGCGTCATCCAGGAGGAGCTGGTGCAGATGTGGATGAGCACGCGCAACACGGTGTTCATGGTCACGCACGATGTGGACGAAGCGATCCTGCTATCGGACCGCATCCTGCTCATGACGAACGGGCCGGCTGCCCGGATCGCCGAGATCGTGGACGTGACCATCCCCAGGCCCCGCTCGCGCGATACGATCATCGAGCATCCCCATTATTACAAGATCCGCAACCACATTATTCATTTTCTGGTCCGGCATGCCAGAACCGGAGCCGAGGGACAGGACGCTGCGGGCGAGACGGCGGACACCGGTGCCCCCCTTGTGGTCCGGTTCTGACGCGACGAATGGACAGGGCCGATCAGATCGGCTGGGGCACGCACGACACTCACAGAGGGAGGGGGCAATGGACGCAAAGGACGTTCGGGAGGTCATTAAGGCCAAACGGCTGGAGAAGGGGATCACGATCGCGCAGGTCGCCAAGGCGGTCGGCAAAGCCCCGACGTTCGTGGCGGCGGCGCTCAACGGGAATCACCGTTTGACGGAGGCGGAAGCCGCGAAGGTCGGGGAGCTGCTGGGCCTCGACAAGCAGACGACGAGCGCGCTCACGCGCTTTCCGGTCCGCACGGATTTTCCCAACACGACGGATCCGTTCAAGTACCGCTTGCTGGAGGTCATCGGGGTGTATGGCGATGCGCTCCGCGAGATGGCCAACGAGCTGTTCGGCGACGGCATCATGAGCGCGATTGATTTCACGATCGAGATGGAGAAGGTCACGGGGAGTCAGGGCGAGGCGCGCTGCAAGATCACGCTGAACGGCAAGTGGCTCGAATACAAGACGTTCTGATCCTCGTCGCGCCGCGGGCCGGCTGGTCTGACCAGCCGGCCCGCGAGCCCTCTGTTTGTCCCCCAACAAACGAGTGAAGCCCGGTGTTGATGCCGACAAAATTGTCGGCCGCCGACAATTTTGTCGACACCGAGGGCCGGCGCGCGGCACGTTCTCCGCTCGTTTCCTCGAAAACTGGACGATCGTGGATGGCATGGGGCTTGCTCCATCCACGGAGGGACTCTTTGCCGGCGCGCAGGAGTGTGCGGAGGTACGGAGATGGAATGGGTGAGCGAGCCCGACCGTGGCGCGGGGATAGCGGTGCTGGAAGCTGGCGCGGGCGCCGTCGAGGAGGCGGTGTTGCGGCACCTGCGGGAATCCGGACCGCAGACGTTCGAGCAACTGCTGGCAGCGCTGCAGGACGTGACGTGGAGCCCGCTGTTCCTGGCCGTTGACCGAATGAGCCGGACGGGTCTCGTGTCGCTCCACCCTGCCGGCGATCGGCACTATCGGGTGTCGGCCAACCTGTGACGGAGGGACCCACAGAGGGCCACCTGGTGTGGCTGTTGGGCGGCGCGACGTTGACGCTGCTCACGATTCCGGGCGTGGCGCTGTTCTACGGCGGGATGGTGCGGAAGAAGAACGTGATCCACGCGATGGGGCTTCCGCTGGCGGCCCTGGTCCTCGCGTCCATTCTGTGGCCGATAGGGGCGGCCGTCGCCTCCTTCGGGCCGGGGCGGGCGGGCGGCGG
>CAZTUO010000087.1:1558-11006 GCA_964616355.1 uncultured Nitrospira sp. | reverse complement strand
AGCTACGTATGGCCGGAGCCCGCCGCTACCGGATCGCCAGCTTGACCACGGCGATCAGTGCTGTGTAGAGCGCGAGCGCGCCGGCGATCGTCGGCCAGAACCCGATCCGATCCATCCCGAGGATCAAAAACCCGACGTAGGCGATCCAGGGCGGGACGAACCACAGGAGGTGCTTCGCGTAGGTCAGGGCGGGTGCGGTGCCGCCGTTCAGGTAGATCAGGATGAGGGTCACGCCTGTGATCGCGGGAAAGGTGCTGACGAAGGCCGCGAGGAAACCGCGGCCTTGGGCGCCGACGTAGGTGGACAAGCTGACAATGGCGCCGCCGAGCAGGAAGTACAGCGCCACCTTGAGCGTCTCGTTCATCTGGCGGTCTCCTGGTGCGCGGCCGCTCCGCGGAACGCCTCCATGGCCTCCTGGACGATCGCGTCGCCCATGCCTGTATAGCGGGGGGAGAAGTGAAACACGACAAGCTGCCGGACGCCGGCCTTGGCCGCTAGCAGCCCCGCCTGGCGGGCCGTGAGGTGGTAGCGTTCGCGCGCCTTGTCCTCGTCCCGATCCAGGTAGGGGGCTTCGCAGTAGAACACGTCGGCGTGACGCGCCAGCACGACGATCTTCGCCTCGTTCTCGTCGTCGTAGCGGGCGTCCACGACGTAGGCGATCTTCTGGCCACGCGTGATCGTGACGAAGCGGTCGCGCACCTCCCCCAGCCGAAATTCCCGCTCCTCCCGGCGGTGCTCGAAGTAGAGCGTCGCGGTGAACCGGAAGTCGTCCGGGCGGCCCTCCCAGAGGTACTGCTTGACATCCTTGAGCCAGGAGCCGACCGGGAGGCCTGCCGCGTGCAGCCGCTCCTTGTTGATGTTCACGTGGAAGCGCTCCTCCAGGCAGTAGGCTAGCGAGGGGATCCGGTGATTCAGCTCGACCGCGCTCACCGTGAACTGGGGATCCTCCAGCACGGGCACGGGCTGCCCGGGCGGCGTCTCCGGACGCGGCGCCGGCGGCCGCTCGGTGAGTTGGAATCCGGAGGCGGCGTCGAAAGCGGCCGAGCGGGTCTCCCCGGGATGCAGCTCGACGACCTCGATCCGCAGGGGATAGCCATCCACCAGGTTCCAGGTGTAGCCGCGCAGCTTCCCGACGACGTTCGCGATGAGGCCGGGCGGCCCGAAGAGGCGCAGGGTTTTCCCGCGGCCCAAGGCGACGCGGAGGACGCGGTCGAAGCCGATAAAGTGATCCATGTGGGTGTGCGAGACGAAGATGTCGCTGGCTCGAAGCAGCCGGCTGGGTGTCAGGGACTCGTTCGATCCGAGATCAAAGAGCAGCGCCCGGCGGGCCCACTTGATCTCCACGTAGAGCCCCGGATCCCCGAAGGGGTCGTTGACCAGGGCGCAGGAGAATGAAGGCGTCATGCCAGCACCGTCCGGAGGATGCTGTACAGGATCAGGACCTCCACGGCGTGGGCCACGATCGGCGCGTAGAGGGTCCCGAGCCCCACTCGGAGGGTTCCCCAGACCGCTCCGTCCCAGACTGCGATCCAGTGCAGGTGGCGGAACGTGGCGACCAGAAACGGATCATAGGCAAAGACGAGGGCAGAGACCGCGATCGCGAGCGCCGCGCTCCCCCGATGATAGCGTGAGCCGCGCGGACTCTGCCACAGGGCCAGGAGCCGGCCCAGAAGGAAGCCCCGGAAGTTCAGCTCGACCCCGACGGCGATCAGCATGATGGCCCACGGCCGCATCACAGCGGCCGGCATCCGCGCATGGGGCGTCTCGCGGAGGAACTGGATGTCCCCGCCCAAGGCCGGGACGATCCACAGGATCACGGCGGTGTTCAGGCATCCGAGCACCAGGCCGGTCAGGAGGCCCCAGCGGACTCCTCGCCCCAGGAGCGACAGCCCAAGCCCCAGCCGCGCCGCGACCCCGCGGTTCCGCGCGGCCCAGAGGGCCAAGCCGAGGTAGGCGAGGCCTTGGGGCAAGAACTGGATCGCGAGGGGCTCCTGTTGGGCTGGAGGCAAGCCATAGTACAGGCCGGTGGCCGCGACCGGGAGCCACGCCATCCCTGCGAGCCGCTCGGGCTCCGGGGGCTCGCCCGATCGTGTCTGGGATGCCCCGAGGTTCCGGTCCACCGCGATGCTACTGCAGCTCGATCCGGTACCGCTCGAGCGTCGTCCCCTTGGCCCGGGCCAGGTTGGACAGGGACTTGTTGTAGTCCACGATGGCCCGGGCCTCGTTGCCGCGCGCGATGGCCAGGTCGCGCTGGAAGTCGAGCACGAACCGGGTGGTGCTCAGCCCCACGTTCAGCCGCTCCATCTCCGCCTGGAGCTGCTTCTCGGCGAGAATGCGCGCGGAGCGCGTGGTCTCGATGCGTTTGAAGTCGGTCTGCACGCGGCGGACCGCCTCTTTCACGCTGACGATCACCTGTTGGCGGGCGCTCTGGAGCGACACCTGCGCGTTCCGCGCCTCGAGCTGGCGCTTGTTGTATTGGCTCACGGCGGCGCGGTTGCCCAAGGGGTAGCTCAGGACCAGGCCGGCCCCGTAGTTGTAGAAGTCGCCCCCGAAGTTTCGGCCGAGCATGTCGCCGGGGTCCTTGCCGAGTCCGGCCAACCCCGTCGTGCCCTGGAACGACAGGTTGGGCAGGAGCTGGTTCTTGGCGAACTTGACGTTGAGCTCGCTGGTCTCGACGTTCTTGCTGGCCTGGAGCACTTCCGGGCGCCGCTCGATCGCCACGTCAATGGCCTCCTGCAAGCTCAAGGGTTCGAGCGTCTGCGCCGGTTGATCCGTCGGGATCACCCGCACATCCTGTCGCAGCTCCTCTTCGGACGGATTCAGGAGGCGCCGGAGCTGGTCCTCCTGGTCCCGGATCGCTTTTTCAGCGACGAGGATCTGCTCGACCCGCGAGGCGACGGCAGCCTCGGCCTGGAGCACGTCCACGATGGACATGACGCCCGCCTTGGCCTTCGCCCTGTTGCTCGCGAGCAGCTCTTCGGCGGCCTTGAGCGCGGCCTTGGCCACCTTCAGGTTCTCGTTGGCGAAGACCAGTTCCCAGTAGGCTTGCTCCACCGTGGCGATGACCGTGAGCACGCGGTCGAAAAAGACGTGCTCCTCGACTTTGGCGTTGTTCTGGGCGACACGGATGAACGTCCGGTTGATGTCCAGGCCGAAGTTCTTGAGCAGCGGCTGCGTCAGGGTGAAGGCGAGCCCGGCCTGGTAGCCCGGGTTGAACAGGAAGCCCGGGTTGCCGGCCACAAAGGTGCGTGACGGGCTGTAGTTCAAATCATAATTCGCGCCGGTCAGGAGGTTTTGAGTCACGTCGAGCGTGACCTGCGACTGGTTTTGATCGAGACCTTCGACGCGGGCGAGTTGCTGGCCCGTGAGTCCGAAGAACGGCCGGTTCAGCGGGCTGACCGAGCGGTTGTACTGCCCATTGAGGCTCACGGTCGGGTCGAACTTCGCCTGCTCGAAGATGATGTCCGTGACCCGGCTCTCCTTGGTGTGGCGGCTGATCGTGATATCCAGGTTGTTCTGAAGGGCGCGCAAGACCGCGTCTGCGATGGAAAGCGGCTCGCGCCGCTCGGGCGGCGGCGCGCTCGGCGGCTCCGCGGCCCACGCGCCAAGCCCCCACGCCCAGCCAAGCAGCCCGATGACGGCTCCCATCGGGAGCAGCATCCGTCCGCGAGAATGCGCCGTTCTGTCCATGACATTCCCCCTTGCTATTGGAGCGGCTGAGGTCCATACTATACGCATGTTTGCCGTTTCCTGTCACCGCTTCTTTGCCGACAGCGTCCAGACGCGCGGCCTCCTGCTGGCGGTTGGGCTCGTGCTGGCCATGCATGGTCCGGCCTGGGGCCAGGCCGTTTCCGGCGTGCGCGGGATCAACGGCGGGGTGGGGGCCCTGCACAACCTCGTCGGCGTGGGCGGGAACCTGTACGTTGATAGCCAGGGCACGCAGGGCTTCATGTACACCTTCGGGACCTTCGAATCGTACAACTTCCGCAACATGAGCACGGGCCAGACGTGGATCGGCTCGATGATGACCCTCGGCCCCCAGCTCAGCTTTGGGCTGATCTCCGGGGGCGTCCAGACCACCTTCTCCCTGTCGACCGGGACCAACGTCCTCGCCAGCTCGCCGCTCGTCATTCCCCCGCCCCCACGCACAGTTTCTCCGCCTCCGCTGATCGAGTCCTCGTTCGACGAGATTCCCTAGTCCTGGCAGGATCCAGCCGCTCTCCGCTTCCCCCTGGTCGCCACCGACCGCGCCGGTCGCCCAGAGCCTCCCTGACCGCTTGCGAAAGCCGGGGAGAGTTGGCTATCAATGGCTGATGGCGGCTTTGGCGCGCCTACGGCGGGCGAGCCGGACGAGGAGGCGCCGGTGGAAGAAGTCATCCGGATTCAGGACGAGTATTACATCCTGGCGACGTCCGCCATGGCCGATGACCGGACACGGGTGCTCAAACACGGCGACACCTTCGCCGTCTTCGATCGCTATGGCGATATCCAACCGGTCGGGCACGGCGTGCTCGGGCTTTACCATGAGGGCACCCGGTTCCTCTCCCGGCTCAGCCTGTCGTTCCAGGAGGGGCGCCCCCTGCTGCTCAGTTCGACCGTCAAGGAGGACAACGCCCTCTTCACGGTGGACCTGACGAACGCCGATGTGCACCGCCACGGGCGGGTCGTGATCCCGCGGGGCACGGTCCATCTGTGCCGGTCCACGTTCCTCTGGCAGGGCACCTGCTTCCAGCGGCTCCGGTTGGCCAACTTTGGGCTGATGCCGGTGGAGGTCGCCTTCTCCCTGCGGTTCGAGGCCGACTTCGCCGATGTCTTCGAAGTCCGTGGGTTCGCCCGCGCGCGGCGTGGCCGCAAGGTGCCCGAGGTCGTGGCGGAGGATTCGGTCACGCTGGCCTATGACGGGCTGGACGGGGTCCTCCGGAGGACCAGGATCCTCTGCGCGCCAACGCCGGAGACTCTCTCTGGCGCCAAGGCCACCTTCCGGGCTGCCCTGCCGCCGCGGGGCGAGGCGACATTCGACATCACGGTCGCCTGCGAAGCCGCAGGGAGCCGCGCCTGCGTCGTCGGCTACGAAGAGGCGGCTGCCGAAGCCGGACGGGCGCTCAGGCGCGCGCAGGCTGAAGACTGTGTCATTTACACGTCGAATGAACAGTTCAACGACTGGCTGAATCGCTCCCTGCTCGACCTGCACATGATGGTGACGGACACCGGGGAGGGCGTCTACCCCTATGCCGGGGTGCCCTGGTTTAGCACCCCCTTCGGGCGAGACGGAATCATCACGGCGCTGGAGTGTCTCTGGGTCAATCCGGCGATCGCCCGCGGGGTGCTCGCCTACCTGGCCTCCACCCAGGCGAGCACCTTGAGCCCGGAGCGAGACGCGGAGCCCGGTAAGATCCTCCACGAAGCGCGCAAGGGGGAGATGGCGGCACTGGGCGAGATCCCCTTCGGGCGGTACTACGGGACGGTGGACGCCACGCCGCTCTTCGTGGTCCTCGCCGGAGCCTATTACGAGCGAACCGGCGACCTGGCCCTGATCAAGGCGATCTGGCCGAACATCGAGGCCGCGCTGGGGTGGATGGACCGCTACGGCGATCGGGACGGCGACGGCTTCGTGGAGTACGCGCGGCGATCTGCTACAGGGCTTGCGAACCAAGGCTGGAAGGACGCGCACGACGCGGTGTTCCACGCCGACGGCACGCTCGCCGAGGGGCCGATCGCCCTGTGCGAGGTGCAGGGGTACGTCTACGAAGCCAAGCGCCGGGCCGCCGAGCTGGCCTCTGCGCTGGGCCAGGGCCAGGCGGCCACCCGGCTTTACCGGGAGGCCGACCGGCTCAAGGACCGCTTCGAAGAGGTCTTCTGGTGCGAGGACCTCGCCACTTACGCGCTGGCGCTGGACGGGCGGAAGCAACCCTGCCGCGTTCGGACCTCGAATCCGGGCCAATGCCTGTTCACCGGCCTCGCCGCCCCGGAGCGGGCCCGCCGGCTCGCCGAAGGATTCATGGGCGACGACTTCTTCTCCGGCTGGGGGATCCGCACCGTGGCGACGTCGGAGGTCCGGTACAATCCTATGTCCTACCACAACGGGTCCGTCTGGCCGCACGACAATGCCCTGATCGCCGCGGGCTTCGCCCGCTACGGCTTTAAGGACCTGGTGGCGCGGGTCCTCGCGGGCCTCTTCGACGCCAGCCTGTTTGTGGATCAGCACCGGCTGCCGGAACTCTTCTGTGGGTTTCCCCGGAGGCCCGGCGAAAGCCTGACGCTGTATCCCGTGGCCTGCGCCCCGCAAGCCTGGGCCGCCGCCTCCGTGTTCCTGCTTCTCCAGGCCTGTCTCGGGCTCGCCATCCATGCGCCCGAACGGCGGCTTTACTTCGTCCGCCCGGTGCTGCCGGCATTCCTGCAGCAGGTGCGCATCACCAACCTGCGGGTCGGCGAGGCCTCGGTGGACCTCCTGCTCCGACGCTATGACCAGGATGTGGGTATCAGCGTCGACAGGCGGGAGGGGCCAATCGAAGTGGTCACGGTGAAGTGAGGCCGGCGGCCAGGCGCCCCATCACGGGGCGTCGGCCAGGCTCCAGACGAGGGCGAGCACGTAGCGGGCCACCGAGGCCAGCAGGTCCGGGTTGACCAGGTCCGCGGTGTCTGTCGGCTGGTGGAAGTGCGGGTGGGGGCCGCCGGTCACTACCGTTGCCGTCGGAACGCCCGCCTCCTTGAAGGGCACGTGATCCCCGCCCGGGAAGAATCCGTACAGGTCCAGCCGGTCAGCCGAGCCCGCCCGGCGGCCGGCTTCCGCGGCTGTCTCCTTCGGGACCTGTGTCACTCCGACGGTCAGCCGTCCGTTGCCCGCTCCGGCATGATCCACGTTGACCATCCCTAGCGTGCTGGCCAGTGGCCGCGAGGGGTGTCGGACGTAGGCCCGCGAGCCGAGCAGCCCCTGTTCCTCCCCGCTGAACGAAATGAACAGGATCGGGCGCCGTGGCTTGAGACCAGCTTCCGTGAGCGCGCGGGCGACCTCGAGCAGCACGGCCGTGCCCGATGCATTGTCGTCGGCGCCGGGGAACAGGAGCCCGGCCTGGCGGCCGAAATGATCGCGGTGCGCCCCCAGGACGACTGTCTCCCGCTGCTTGGCGGGGTCGCGGCCCGGCAGCAGTGCGAGCACGTTCACGAGGCGGCCCGGCTCCTGGACGGCGGCCCAGCGGAGCGAGACCAGGGCGGTGAGCGCCACCGACTGCGGCCGGCGCGCCGAGGCGATTCGCTCCTGGGCTGCGCGCAAGGAGAGGCCCTGAGCGGCGAGAAGCCGTTCGGCCAAGGCGGTGCTGATCCAGGCGCCCGGCAGCGGCCGCTCCCCCTCCGGCGCTCCTCCGTAAAAGGCGGCCGGCTGGCCCGTCACGCCGCGCCGGGCCTCGTAGGCTGAGAGCAGCGGTCCGGTGGCGGTCAGGAACGCGACCGCGCCCCGTTCGCGCGCGGCCCGTTCCTTGTCGGCGTGGGTGATCGGCGCCGGGTACCACTCGGGTTTGCCCCGCAGGAATAGGACAACGCGGTTCCGCACGTCCAGTCCCTCGTATTCGTCGAGGCCGCGCGCCGGGTCGGCGATTCCGTAGCCGACGAAGACCACCGGCGCGGTTGCGCCGACGGCCGGCGAATCCAGGATGGGCAAGTACTCGGTGCCGATCTGCAGGGCCACGCGCTCGCCGCCCAGGGCCAGCTCGACGCGGCACTCCGGCTCGAGACGCGTCGTCAGGACGGGCTCCGTCTGCGCCCAGGCGCCGCCGGGCGACGTGAGCGAGGCGGGCGGGGTTGAAGACACGGCCGGTTCATCGGGGAGCGGCTCGAACCCGGCGGGCTGGAGCCCCAGCGCGGCCCACTGGCGGGCAACGAAGCGCGCCGCCCGCCAGTCATCGGCCGTCCCGGTCTGGCGGCCGTTGAAGTCTGGGCCGCTCAACCGGGCCACGTCCAGGGCCATCCGCGCGCCGGAGATCCGGGCGAGCGCGCGGCCCAGTCCATCGTCCGCGGCCGTGGCGGCGGCCGGGCCTACGGCCAGCCACCAACCGGCCAGGAGCGCAGCGCTTCGGTACTGCCAGCGGTGAGGCAGACGCGGCATAGCGCTTCGGACTATAGCACACTGGCCGGCTCGTTCTCTGCCGTTGCGGACATCCGAACTGGCGGGGTACGATGGCGGGGTGACGAGGGCGATGTGTGTGCGGAGCCAACCGTGAGGCCTCTGGACGAGCAGCGGGACCAGACCGGGCCGGCCAACCGCCTCATCCACGAGGCCAGTCCCTACCTGCGGCAGCACGCCCGCAATCCCGTGGACTGGTACCCCTGGGGCGCGGAAGCGCTGGCGCGCGCCAAGGCGGAGGACAAGCCGATCCTGCTATCCATCGGCTACTCGGCCTGTCACTGGTGCCACGTCATGGCACACGAATGCTTCGAGAACCCCGATATCGCCCGGTTGATGAACGAGCGGTTCGTGAACATCAAGGTGGATCGGGAGGAGCGGCCGGACTTGGACGATCTCTACCAGAAGGCGGTCCAGGTCTTCACTGGGCGCGGCGGTGGGTGGCCGCTCACTGTCTTTCTGACGCCGGATCAGGAGCCGTTCTACGGCGGTACCTACTTCCCGCCCGTGCCCCGCCACAACTTGCCGGCCTTTCCTCAGGTCCTGGTGAGCATCGCGGAGGCTTACCACGGTCGGTCCGCCGACATCCGGACGAACATCGAACGGGTGCGAGTCGGGCTGCGACGGGTCAGCGCCCCGCGGCCGTCCGGCGAGCCGCTCGGCGCCGACTTGCTTGACGGGGCGGTCCGGGACCTCGCCCTCTTCTACGACCCGGTCCACGGGGGCTTCGGCGACGGGCCGAAGTTCCCGACGACGGCGCCGTTGAATCTCTTGCTGCGCCACCACGACCGGACCAAGGATAGGGATGCGCTCGATCTGGTGATTCATACGCTCCGGAAGATGGCGGCCGGCGGGCTCTACGATCACCTGGGTGGCGGCTTCCACCGCTATACGGTGGACGCCCGCTGGCTGGTGCCGCACTTCGAGAAGATGCTCTACGACAACGCGCTGCTCATCCGGCTCTACCTGGACGGGTGGCGCCTGACGGGCGACGACCGGTTCCGGCAGGTGGTCGAGGAGACGATCGCTTATCTGAGCCGGGAGATGACGGCGCCGGGCGGGGCCTTTTACGCTGCCCAGGACGCCGACAGCGAAGGAGAGGAAGGCAAGTACTTCCTCTGGACGCCGGCGGAGGTTAAGGCGGTCCTGGGCCCCGAGCTGGGCGAGCTGTTCTGCCGGGTCTACGATGTCACCGAAACCGGCAACTTCGAGGGGAAGTCCATCCTGAATCGACTCGGGCACGCGAGCCTGACGCCGGAGGAGATGGAGGAGATTGAGCGGCTCCTGGCGCCGGCGAAACAGAAGCTGCTGGAAGCCCGCGAGCAGCGGGTG